>JAJRVI010000058.1 GCA_024277405.1 Fidelibacterota bacterium | reverse complement strand
GTAGAAGTAATACACCGGAAGCGCCGCGAGGAGGCCGTCGATCCGGTCCAACATCCCCCCGTGTCCGGGGAAGATGCTGCCCGAATCCTTCACCCCCGCGGCCCGCTTGAGCAGCGACTCGAACAGGTCGCCCAACTGGACGAACGCCCCGGTGATGATCCCCAGGGCGAATACGTGGGGCAGCCACCTGCGGAAGTCCCCCCAGAACCCGGGATAGATGGCGGCGGCCGCGACGGCGAGGGCCAACCCCCCGACTACGCCCTCCCACGTCTTCGCCAGCGAGATCCGGGGGAGGAGTTGGTGCTTCCCGAAGAGGCTCCCCACGAAGAAGGCCCCCGAGTCGTACGCCCAGACCATGAGGAGGAAGTGATACACCAGGAACAGATCGGCCCGGAAAAGGAGGTGGATGAAGCTCAGGAGCCCGGGGATATAGATGAAGCCGAAGATGCTCACCAGTGAAGTGAGGAACCCCTCGCGGTGTCCCCGCCGGAAGAAGGAATAGATCACGGTCAGATAGGCCACCGCCCATCCCAAGACCAGGGCGTAATTCCCCTCCCACATCCCCGCGAGGAAGAGATACAGGGGGATGGCGGCGAGGAGGAGCTCCCGCGGGGGGTGTACTCCGAGGCGCTCCACGAGGTTCAGGTATTCCCAGCCCGCGATCAGACCCACCGTAGAGAGGACGATGCCCACGAGCCAGACGAGCCCGTACCTATGGGCGATGAAGAGGAGGAGAAGGACCAACGGGATCGAGATCGCGGCGGTGAGGAGGCGTTTCGACACGGGGGCGCTCATCCCACGACCTTCCCGAAGCTCCGCTCCCTCCCCTGGAAGTCCTTGAGGGCGAGGAGCAGGGCTTCCTCGTCGAAATCCGGCCATAGGGCGTCGGTGAAGTAGAGCTCGGTATAGGCCAGCTCCCACAGGAGGAAGTTGGAGAGGCGCAGCCTCCCGCCGGTGCGGATGAGGAGGTCGATGTCGGGGAGCTCCCCCGTGGGGAGGTAGGCCCGGAAGAGATCCTCCCCCACCTCGTCGGGGCCCAGGGCGATGGATCTGGCGGCGCGGAGGAGGTCCCGTACCGCCCGCAGGATCGCCCACCGTCCCCCGAAATTGAGGGCGATGGCCAGGGTGAGCCGGTCGTTCCCCTCGGTCCTCCGCTCCACCTCCTCGATCGTCTCCCGCAGGCCATCGGGCAGGGGACGGTGGTCCCCCACGACCAGGAGCCTGATGCCGGAATCTATGAACTCCTCGGCCTTTTCACGCAGGAAAGATTCGAGCAGCGCGAAGAGGCCGTCCACCTCCCTCTTGGGCCGGGCCCAGTTCTCGGTGGAAAAGGCGAACAGGGTGAGGTAGGAGAAGAGCCCCTCCTTCACGACGAAACGCACGATCCTCTCGGCGGTGAGGGCCCCTTGTCGGTGGCCCTCCAGGCGCGGCAACCCCCGGGCCTTGGCCCACCGGCCGTTCCCGTCCATGATGATCCCCACGTGCCGCGGGAGAGGGCGACTTTTAACCTCTTCCAGCAAGGCTTCCCAGCTCACCCCGTGCCTCCAAAAGCGCCTCCTTCGGGCCCACGACGACGATGAGGTCCCCTTCCCCCGCCGAGCCCAGCCACGCCCCCAGGAGATCGGGCAGGGGGGCACCTATCTCCGCCCGCACCCCGAGCCTCCGCGCTTGGGGGAGAAGGGCCTCCGGGGGAAGGGCATCCGGTCCCCCGGCGGAGAAGAGGACAACCCGATCGAACCAGGGGAACAGGGTCTCCACCGTGGCCCGTACCGGTTGCCCCCGGGTTATCCCGAAGAGGAGGATCCTCTCGCCCCCGGTCCCGGACAGGGCCTCCAGGGTGCCGATGAGGGATCGGGCCGCGGCGGGATTCCGCGCGGCGTCCAACACCACGTACGGCCTGCGGGAGATCAACTCGAAGCGGGCGGGGAGCTCCGCCCGGGAGAGCCCGTCCCGGACGACCCCAGGGGGCCAGTCCCAACCCCCGAGGAGCTCGCACACCACCCCCAACGCGAGGGCGAGGTTGGCCCGCTGATAGAGACCCATGGGCCCCGTCTCGAACTCCCCCAGGCCCAGGGGGTCCTCCCGGGAGCGCCATACCGTCCGATCCCAGGAAAGCCCCACCGGGTTCAGGTCCTCCGGGTCTAGCAGGACCAACGCCGCCCCCACCTCCTTGGTGGTCTCGGCGAACGCGGCCAGGGTCTCCACCCGGCGTTCCACGGTGAGGAAGGGGACCCCGGGGGAAGCGGTCCCGGCCTCTTCCCATGAGGGCCGCGTACGGCCCGGGCCGAAAAGGTCAACGCGGTCCTCCTCCACGGCCGTCACGGCGGTTATGAGCCGCCGGGGGAGGCAGTTCGCGGGGTCTTGTCTCCCCCCGATCCCGGCGCCCACGAGAGCGATCTCCACCCCCGCATCGGCGAAGAGGGAAAAGGCCGCGGCGGCCAGCCGTTCGGCCGCGCTCGTCCCGTCCTCGGACGCCGCCTCCACCCGCGCGAGGGCCCGTTCCAGGGACACCGCGGGGACCGGGTCCCCCCCGAGCCTCACCGGGAACGCGGGGGAGCTCGGGACGAACGCCCCCACCTTGTAGCCCGCCGCGACGAATATCCCCTCCAGGAAGGTGATCACCGAGCTTTTCCCGTGGGAGCCGGTGACGTGGACGGCGGGAAAGGCCTCCTCCGGGTGGCCCAGGCGCCCGAGAAGCGCCCTCATTCGGGAGAGGCTCCCCGCCGGTAGCGATCTCCGGGGCAATGCATCCGCCTTCATATCTCCAGGTATCGTTTTAACCGGTCTCTCTTAGCCCGCAACTCCGCGGCCTCCCCCTCGGCGCGCCGCACCACTTCCTCCGGGGCCTTGTGCCGGAAATCCTCGTTGGCGAGCCGTGCCTCCAGGGAGGAGAGCTTGGCCTCGATCTTCGCGAGCTCCCGTCCGATCCGCTCCTTCTCCCGGGAAAGATCCACCGCTCCCGCCAGGGGGATGAACGCCTCCACCGCCCCCAACACCACCTTGGCCGTCCCCGGGCTGGGGGTGTAGGCGGGCTCGTGGCGCACATCCCTGGCCCGGCACAGGCGGCGGATGGCCGGGGCGAAGGACATGAGCCCCTCCACCTCTCCCGGATCCCCGGTGAGGATCACCTCCACCTCCGCCGACGCGGGAACCCCGAGCTCCGCCCGCACCGCCCGGATCTCCACCGCTAGCGACCGGAACCGCTCGAACGCCTCTTCGGCCTCCGGATCCCGCCACGAGGGCTCCTCCCGGGGGAAGGGGGCGATGGCGATGGTGCTGCCCCGTCCCAGCACGCGCCAGATCTCCTCGGTGATGAAGGGCATGAAGGGGTGGAGGAGCCGCAGGAGCCTGTCCAGGACCTCCACGAGCACGGCCTGGGCCGTGTGCCGGGCCTCGGGGTCGTCCCCGTAGAGGCGGATCTTCGACAGCTCCAGGTACCAGTCGCAGAAATCGTGCCAGGTGAAGTCGTACATGGCCTCGGCGGCGAGGTGGAAGTTGTACTTGTCGAGCTCCGCGCGGACCTTCCCCGCGAGCCACGAGATCCGGGAGAGGATCCAGCGATCCTCGGGACAGAGCTCCCGGCCCTCGAGGGAGGCGTCGGCGGGGAGGTCGCGGGTGTTGGCCACGATGAACCGGGCCATGTTCCAGATCTTGTTGAGGAAGTTGCGGGAATCGTCCAGGGCTTTCCAGGACAATCGCCAGCTCCGCCCCTTGGACGAGGCCTGGGAGAGGGTGAACCGGAGGGCGTCCATCCCGTGGGACTCCTTCACCTCCATGGGGTCGATGATGTTCCCCCGGGACTTGCTCATCTTCTGCCCCTTCTCGTCCACGACGAGGGGGGTGATGTACACCTCCCGGAAGGGGATCTCCCCCATGAAGTGGAGCCCGGTCATGATCATCCGCGCCACCCAGAAGAAGAGGATGTCGAACCCGGTGATGAGGAGGGAGGTGGGGTAGAAGGTCCTCAGGTCCTCGGTCTCCTCGGGCCAGCCCATCACCCCGAAGGGCCAGAGGGCCGAGGAGAACCAGGTATCGAGCACGTCCTCGTCCTGGCGGAGGGGGACGTCCTCGCCGTAATGTGCCCGGGCCCGGGCCTTTGCCTCCGCCTCGTCCCGGCCCACGAAGACCTCCCCGTCCGGGCCGTACCACGCGGGGATCCGGTGGCCCCACCAGAGCTGCCGGGAGATGCACCAATCGCGGATGTTCTCCAGCCACTCGAAGTAGACCTTGGTCCAGCGCTCGGGGACGAACCGGATTTTCCCCGACCTCACCGCCTCGATGGCGGGCTCGGCCAGGGGCTTCATCCTCACGAACCACTGCGTGGAGATCAGGGGCTCCACCGCGGTGCCGCAGCGGTAGCAGTGCCCCACCGCATGTCGGTAGGGCTCGACCCTCTCCAGCAGGCCTTCCTCCTCCAGGCGCTTCACAATGGCCTCCCGGGCGGCGTAGCGGTCCATGCCGGCGAAGGGGCCGCCGTTGTCGTTGATGGTCCCGTCCGGGTTCAGGATGTTCACCGCGGGGAGGCCCTCGCGCTTCCCGATCTCGAAGTCCACGGGATCGTGGGCCGGGGTTACCTTGAGGACCCCGGTCCCGAACTCGGGATCCACTTCCGGCGCCCCCACGATGGGGAGCCTCCGCCCGATGATGGGGAGGACCGCGGTTTTGCCGATCAAGTGCTTGTAGCGGGGGTCGTCGGGGTTCACCGCCACCCCGGTATCCCCCAGCATGGTCTCGGGCCGGGTGGTGGCGATGACCACGTGGCCCCCGTCCTCCAGGGGGTAGCGGATGTAGTAGAGGTGTCCCTGGATCTCCTTGTGCTCCACCTCGATATCGGAGAGGGTGGTGCCGCAGCGGGGGCACCAGTTGATCATGTAATCCCCGCGGTAGATGAGGCCCTCGTCGTAGAAGCGGACGAACGCCTCCCGCACCGCCCGGGAGAAGCCCGAGTCCAGGGTGAACCGGAGCCGCGACCAATCGCACGAAGCCCCCAGGGCCTTGAGCTGCTCCACGATCTCGTTTCCGTACTTCTCCTTCCACGCCCACACCCGCTCCAGAAACCGCTCCCTCCCCAGGTCGTGGCGAGTGAGGCCCTCCTTCGCCAGCTCCTGTTCCACCACGTTCTGGGTGGCGATCCCGGCGTGGTCCACCCCGGGGAACCAGCAGACCTCGTACCCGTCCATGCGCTTGTAGCGGGTGACGATGTCCTGGAGGGTGTTGTTGAGGGCGTGGCCCATGTGGAGCCGCCCGGTGACGTTGGGAGGGGGGATGACGATGGAGAACGGGGGCTTCCCGCTCTTGGGGTTCGCCACCCAGAAGCGGGAGTCGAGCCAAAACTTCAGGATCCTATCCTCTACCTGCCGCGGGTCGTAACGGGCCGGAAGATCCGTGTTCATCCTATCCTCCGAGCCACCGTTGGTCCGCGATATCGTAGTCCAGGATCTCCTCCGGGGCGAAGAAAATGGGGATCTCCCGGGACGCGGTGGCGGGGGAGTCGGAGCCGTGGACCAGGTTCATGGTGATGGAGAGGCCGTAGTCCCCGCGGATCGTCCCCGGATCCGCCTCCAGGGGATCGGTCTTCCCCATCATCCTCCGCACCGTCTCAATGGCCTTGGGGCCTTCCACCACCATGGCGACGATGGGGGCGGAGGTGATGAAGGACACGAGTTCCCCGAAGAACGGCTTCTCGCGGTGCTCGGCGTAGTGGCGCTCGGCGAGCTCCCGGGGGACCCGCATCATCTTCAGAGCCACGATCTTCAACCCCTTCTCCTCGAACCGGGAGATGATCTTTCCCATCAAGCGCCGCTGCACGGCGTCGGGCTTAAGGAGCACCAATGTCCTCTCCATGTATTCCCTCCTATCTACTCGGGGCGTAGTTCGGGACCGAAAGACCGAGTTAGTTTAACCGAAACCCCGTTATCTTTCCGGGAACCGCAGCGGCTCCAGCGTGACTAAACCTCGAGAAGGGCGCGGGAGCCTCACCCCGGTGGGACCTCGGGAGGGCGGTAGTACTGATCGAGATCACCCTGCCAGCCTTCCTGCTCGTATTCGGGCAGGCGCTTCCCCGGATGGAGCGGCTTGGCGATGAGCTCCAGCACCTCGAAGTCGGTGAAGATGTTGTAACTGTGGGCGGTCCTGACGACCAGGGCCGTGTCCAGGCCCTTGAAGGTGCCGCCCAAGCTGACGACCATCTCGCCCGCCTCCACCGCCCCAGCATCGGTGGCCATGACGGCCGCCTCGATGGCGATCTTCGTCCCCGGGCCGAAGAGCTCCAAGGCCTTGTCAACGAACGTCGCGGGCACAGGGGAATCCCAGCCGATGGCCCTGCCGATCCCGCCGAAGGGCC
>JAJRVI010000057.1 GCA_024277405.1 Fidelibacterota bacterium | reverse complement strand
TCTGGATGACAATAAAGGCAAAAGCCTTTAGCCAATAAAAAAGAGGTGGTCGTATGGGCAACGTGAAGGAGAAGGAACTGAACGCCAAAGAATACCTCGAGAACCTCGAGGCTGAGGAGGAGCTCCACTGGGAGTGGGAGGAGGAAGAGGAGCACCACCGCTCCCAGGAGAACCAGATCCGTACCTACTTCGACGAGATCTCCCGCGTCCCCCTCCTCACCAAGGAGGAGGAGGTGGAGCTCGCCAAACGCGTGGAGGCCGGCGATAAGGCCGCCAAGGAGAAGCTCGCCGAGGCGAACCTCCGGCTCGTGGTCTCCATCGCCAAGAAGTACCGGGGCTGCGGCCTTCCCTTCCTGGACCTCATCCAGGAGGGGAACCTCGGCCTTATGAAGGCCATCGAGAAATTCGATTGGCGCAAAGGGTATAAGTTCTCCACCTACGCCACCTGGTGGATCCGGCAGGCGATCCTCCGGGCCATCACCAACCGCTCCCGCACCATCCGGGTTCCCACCCACATAAACGAGCTCATCCGCAAGATCTATCAGGCCGAGCGCGACCACATCAAGGAGCACGGGGAGGCCCCCTCCTTAGAGGAGCTCGCCGATGAGCTCGACACCACCGTGGAGAACATCATCAAGGCCAAGCGCACCGCCCACTACACCGCCTCCCTTGATACCCCCATCGGCTACGACGACGAGGGCTCGGTGCTGGGGGACTTCATCGCCGACGAGGGCGCCGTCTCCCCTACCAAGGAGACCTTCAAGGAGCTGTTGCAGCAGGAGCTCCGCCGGGCCCTGAAGGAGTACCTCACCCCCAGGGAGCGCCGCATCCTGGAGCTCCGCTACGGCCTCGACGGCCAACCCCCCAAGACCCTGGACGAGGTGGGGGAGATCTTCGGGATCTCCCGGGAGCGGGTGCGCCAGATCCAAAAGGAGGCCCTGGAGAAGCTGAAGGGCTCGGAGCTCCTCCAGAAGCTCGAGCGCTTCAGGATGCTGGCTGAGGAGTGACGGCCGCGGGGTTCTCGCACTCCGGATTGGAGCAGACGAGGCCCTTCTTGGGGTCTTCGTAAAGGACCCCTCTACCACACCCCCCACAGGGCCCCACCGGCCTCCCCGGGAGGGTGAACCGGCACTCCGGGTAGTTGGAGCAGGCGTAGAAGGTGCGCCCGTTCTTGCGGGAGAAGCGCTCCACCAGTTCCCCCGCCCCACACGCGGGGCACTTCACCCCCGTGGGGACCGGCATGGTGTGGCCGCATTTGGGGCAGGCTAGGTACCGCCCGTAGCGGCCGTGTTTCATCTCCATCGTCGTCCCACATTTGGGGCAGGCCACCTCCGGCCCCGCCGAGGCCTCGGCCAGTCCCTCCGCGAGCTCGATCCGTTCCCTGCGGTAGCGGTAGCGGAACCTGGGGGGCAGGGGCTTCGTGGTCCTGCACTCGGGGTACCGGCTGCACCCCAGGTATAGGGATCCTTTCCAGATCCGTACCTCCATGGGGGCCCCGCACTTGGGACAGGGGACGTCGGTCAGCGCCTGGAACGGCTTTCCCCCGTTCCCCATCCGCTCCTCCACCGCACGCAGCCGCTCGTCCAGCGCGGCGTAAAAGCGCTGGAGCACCTCCTTTCCGCTCGCCTCACCCTCCTGGATCCGGTCCAGGGACTCCTCCATCTCCGCGGTGAAACGCGCCTTCACCGTCTCGGGAAAGTGCTCCCGGAGGAAGTCCGCCACGATGAACCCCAGGAGGGTGGGGCGCAGGGAACCTCTCTCCTTCACCACGTACCCCCGCTCCTGGATCACGGAGACGACCTGGGCGTAGGTGCTCGGCCGCCCCACCCCTTCCTGCTCGAGCTTCTTCACCAGCGAACCCTCGGTGTAGCGCTTGGGGGGCTCGGTGTGCTTCTCGTGGACGTCCACCGCGGCCGCGGGCACCGTCATCCCCTCGCGGAGGCCATCGGGGAACGGGTTCCCCTCGTCCTCGAGCTTTCCCACCCGCAGCACCTCGGCGAACCCCTTGAACACCGGGAACGACGTGGAGGCCACGAGCTCGTGCTCCCCCGCTTTGAGGGTCGCCCGGCGCCGCATCCACACCCCGTCGGCCATCTGGGTGGCGATGAACCTCCTCCAGATGAGGTCGTAGAGCTTCCGTTGGTCCGGGGTGAGGTACCGCGCCACCGCCTCCGGGGTGCGGGCCACATCGGTGGGGCGTATGGCCTCGTGGGCGTCCTGGGAACGCCGCTTGTTCCTGAAGATCCGGGGCTTCGGGGAGAGGTACTCCTTCCCGAGTTTTTCCGCGATGAACTCCCGGGCTTGGGCGATGGCGGACTCCGCCACGCGCACGGAATCCGTGCGCATGTAGGTGATGAGGCCCACCGATCGCCCCCCGATCTCCACGCCCTCGTATAGCTCCTGGGCGACGCGCATGGTACGGGACGGGGAGAACCCGAGCTCGCTGGACGCGGCCTGCTGCAGCGTGGAGGTGATGAACGGGGCCGGCGGCTTCCGCACCACCTCCCTCTCCTCCAGGGCGACCACGCGGAACTCGGCTCCCGCGAGCTCGGCCTTCACCCGCTCGACCTCGCGGGGATCCACGAGCTTCCGCCTGAGCTTCGCGGTGAAGGGGGGTACGGTGGCGAACTCCACCTCGATCTCCCAGTAGGGCTCAGGGACGAACTCCTGGATCTCGAGCTCCCGGTCGCAGATGAACCGCAGGGCCACTGACTGGACACGTCCCGCGGACAGGCCCTCGTACTTGCTCCCCGCGAGGACGAGCGAGAGGAGGGGGCTGATCTCGTACCCCACCAGCCGGTCGAGGATCCGCCGGGTCCGCTGCGCCTCCACCTTGCGGAGGTCGATCTCCCCCGGCTCCTCCAGGGCCCGTTTCACCGCCTGAGGGGTGATCTCGTGGAGCAGGATCCGCGCGAATTTGTCGCGGTTCCCGTTGGAAAGGAGCTCCATCAAGTCGAAGGCGATGGCCTCACCCTCCCGGTCGGGGTCGGTGGCGAGGTAGACGCGGGCCGCGTCCGAGACGGCTTTCTTAAGTTCCCGGATGAGCTTCTTGTTCTTGACCACCCACTTGGGCACGAAGCCCCGCTCGATGTCCACCCCGAGCTCCTTTTCGGGGAGGTCCCGCACGTGGCCCTTTGAGGAGAGGACGAGGTACCCCCGGCCCAGGTACTGGCCGATGGTACGCGCCTTGGTCGGCGATTCCACGATGACGACCCGTTTCATCTCGACGGCCCTGGACATTAACCCCTGTCCTCCCCCATTACAACCGGACTCCAGCCGAGATCCCGGAGAAGCCGGTAGAGGGTCCCCACGGGCAGTCCCATCACGTTGGTGAAATCCCCGCGGATCTCGGCGACGAAGGCTGCTGCCGCTCCCTGGATGGCGTAGGCCCCGGCCTTGTCCGACACGTCCTCCCGGGATAGGTACCATTCGATCTCCTTGGTGGAGATCTCCCGGAACCTCACCTTGGTGGGGACAAGGGCCCGGAGCTCCGCCCCTCCCCGCCGGACCACGAGGCCGGTGTACACGTGATGCCAATCCCCGGAGAGCCGGGCGAGCATCCGACGGGCCTCCGCCGGATCCTTCGGTTTCCCGAAGTGCTCTCCCCGGTGGAAGACCCCGGTGTCCGCCCCGATCACGAACTCGTCCGGCGGACCCTGCACCGCCCGCGCCTTATCCCTCGCTGCCCTCAGGAGATCGGCGGGACGTCGGATCGGCCCCTCCTCCACCTCCGGGGGG
This sequence comes from Fidelibacterota bacterium, assembly GCA_024277405.1. Classification (GTDB taxonomy): domain Bacteria; phylum Bipolaricaulota; class Bipolaricaulia; order Bipolaricaulales; family Bipolaricaulaceae; genus UBA3571. The sequence continues at coordinate 3,501 of JAJRVI010000057.1, read as the reverse complement.
CGCACCGCGAACTCGGGGACGATCAGCCGCAGGAGCTCGACCCGCCTGGGGGAGGAGGAAGCGAGCACGATTTTTTGGCTATTTCCAACGGTTGCGCGATAATTCGGGGCCATGGACATCATTTATAGCGCGAGGTGCCTCGAATACCAACAGGTTTGGCACCCCGAGTCACCGGCACGGGTGCGCATCGCCTCGCAATACCTGGAGAACGCGGGTTTCACGTTCCGGGAACCAGAGCCGGCACGCGATGAGGAGCTCCTCACCGTCCACACCGAGGCCCACATAAGGCGGGTGGACGAGGGGACCTTCCACGATCCCGACTGTCCCCGCTACCCCGACATCGGGTTCTACGCCCGGCTCGCGGTGGGCGGGGCGATCCTGGCCCAGCGGCGTCGGGGCTTTTCCCTCATGCGTCCCCCGGGCCATCACGCCGGCCCCCACTTCCTGGGGGGCTTCTGCTACTTCAACAACCTGGCGGTGGCGGTGCGGCTCTCGGGTCTCCGTACCCTCATCGTGGATATCGACGGGCACCACGGGAACGGGACCCAGGCGATCTTCCTCGGTGACGAACGGGTCGTCTACGTCTCGCTCCACCAGCGCTGGAACTATCCCGGGACCGGCCTGGATTCCCGGGAGAACTGCCTCAATTACCCCCTCCCCGCTCGCTGTGGGGCCGAGACCTACCTCGCCACCCTGGAGCGGGCCCTGGAGAAAGCCCAGGGCATGGGGCCGTTCGACCAGCTCGCGATCTCGGCGGGGTTCGACACCTACAAGGAGGACCCGTTGGCCTCCATGGGCTTGGAGATCGAGGACTACCGCCGGATCGGGCGCCTCCTCGGGGGCCTACGGCTCCCCACGTTCGCGGTGCTGGAGGGAGGTTACGTTCCCGAAATAATAGGCCCCGCGGTGGAGGCCCTCGTCGCGGGATTGGAGGAGGCCGGCGCCATCACGGGGCCCGAGGCTCCCCCACCAGCGGGATGACCGCCTCGGCGACATCACCGTAGTGCACGGTGAGGGACTCCGTGGGCGTGAAGCCCTCGCCCAGAAGGACGATCGCCGCTACGGGCTTCCCGAAATAGACCTCCCCCGCGAGGAAGTCCCCGTCCACATTGGCGAAATCATCGGCTTCCGGTCTGAACGTCCATTCTCCTTGGGAGAACCAGATGGCTTGGGGGTCGAACCGCACCATCGGGACGAGGGGGATCTGGCTGTAAGCCCAGACCAGCACGGCGTTTTTCCCCACGTAATCGATGAGGACATCCCGCCAACGGGTGCGGGTTTCCAGCGCTCGCTCGTCGATGTAGACGAACACGAACAGCACGCGCTGCGCCGCCCCCACACCTGTACCGGGGATCTCCACCGGGAGCACCGCCACCACCTCCCGGGGGAGGCCCGTGTCCCGCAATTTCTCATACCACTGCTCTACCGTTTGGGCCCCGGGGACCCTTTGTCCCCATGCAGCCCCCAACAGGAGCAGCGCGGCCAGCGCCGGGAGGAGGTGCTTCACCCTACGGACAGCACCACCAGCCGACGAAGGCGCCGAGCCAGACCAGCCACCACACCAGGAGAAGAAGCCACCACGCGCCACAACACATGGACCCGTCACCCCCTTGTGAATGCTCGCCGCTACTATAGCGGCCACGGGGGCGCCTGCCAAGTGATGCCCATTACATTGCGTTCCCGAAAACGGGGATCTATAATGAGCGTGCCATGCGAAAGTCACATTGGGTTCTAGTTTTTTGCGCTCTCATCTCTTTAAGTGTTAATGCGGAAACGGTGCGAGTATCCCTCACCCCCATCCTCGGCTCGGCCCCGGTGCTATACGCGGAGGAGTGGGGAACCTTCGCCGCCCAAGGGCTCCAGGTGGAGCTGATCCCACTCGCTTCCCAGCGAGACAGGATCTTCGCCTTCCAGGCGGGCCAGGTGGACGTGGTGATCACCGACGTGGCCTCGGTGATCCTGCTCGCGGCGCGGGGGGACCCCATTGTGGTCGCCACCGCGTATGTCCCGGAGGACCCCAGGACCCAGTTCTCGGTACTGGTGCAGGGCAAGTACTCTGGGGTGACCACGATGGATGACCTCGTGTCCCTGCTCGGGAGCCGGGATTTCTTCCGGATCGCATTGCCTCTCCAGTCAGACATCGAGTTCGCCACCGATATGGCCCTCCGGGTCCGAGGGTTCGAGCCCGATCCCCGCATCTACTTCGGCCAGGACAACCTTTTCGTCATGGCCTCGATGGTCGTTTATGGGATGGTGGCCGCCGCGGTGCTGCCGGAGCCGTACGCGAGCTTCTCCCAGAGGTTCGCGGAGGCTGAGGGGTTCGACCTCACCGCCCTCGAGGACTTCGCGGGTGTCCCGGCCCTTCCCCACTTGATCGTCTTCCAGCGGGATGTGGTGGAGGGGAAGCCGGAGGTGGTCCGGAAGTTCCTGCGCGCGTTCGCGGCGGCCGCGGACAGGATGAACCGCGAGAGCAAAGAGGGCCTCCTCACCATGGGTGCCCCCGAGGTCCTGCGGCTTTTCTATCGGGGCATGGATCCCGAGCAGGTATTGGCCCACCCCAGCGTCCGTGCGGCCATCGCCGCCGTCGCGGTCCCGCGTTTCCCCGCTCCAGGCCCACTCGACCGCGGGATCTACGAGCAGGTACACCGCTGGGCCTTGTCCAAGGGGTACGTGCGGTTCGAGCACCCGTACGAGGAGGTAGTGACCGACGAGTTCGTGGAATGATCTCGGTTGAGGGGCTCCGGATCGAGTACGGCCGTGGAAAACGCCGGACCCTCGCCGTCGAGCGGGTCGACTTCCGGGTGGCCGACGGCGAGTTCGTCTCCCTCATCGGGCCCTCGGGTTGCGGGAAGACCTCGATCCTCCTGGCCATCGAGGGGATCATCAGGCCCTCCGCCGGGCGGATCACGATCCAAGGGGAGGAGGTGCGGGGGATCCGGCGTGACGTGGCGTTCATCACCCAGGACGCGGGGCTCCTCCCCTGGAAGACGGTGCGGCAGAACGCCGAGCTCGCCCTCCGGCTACAGCGACGTCCCCGGGAGGGGGTGCCGGAGATCCTCCGCACGTTGGGGCTCGGGGGGTTCGAGAACCGTTATCCTGCCGAGCTATCGGAGGGCATGCGCCGACGGGTGGGCATCGCCCGGGCCCTGGCCCTACGTCCGGAGGTGTTCCTCATGGACGAGCCCATGGCGAACCTGGACACCCTGACCCGGGAACGCATCCAGGAGATCATCCTGCGCCTCTGGCATATGTACCGCTTCGCGGGGGTGCTGGTCACCCACGACATCGAGGAGGCGGCCTTTCTGGGCCAGCGCATCATCATCCTATCGCCGCGGCCCGCACGGGTGGTGGAGGTCATCGAGAACCCCGGGATGGGGGAGGTGGGGTACCGTCGGTCGCCGGAGTTCTACCGCGTGGTGACGCGGGCCCGGGAGATCCTGAAGTCCCTGGAGGGATGATGCGGCAAGCGTTCCATTACCTCGCGGCGGCGTTCGCGATCTT
>JAJRVI010000056.1 GCA_024277405.1 Fidelibacterota bacterium | reverse complement strand
CTTCCCAATCCATTCCGACCTCCTCGGGCGGCAATTGTGGGACAGTTGGGGGCCCATTACAATCGGGCACCATGTGCTTGGCGATTCCGGTGAAGGTGGTGGCCGTCCAGGGGAACGAGGCTACGGTGGATCTCGGGGGGATACGGTCGCGGGCCCGCCTCGACCTCCTTCCCGAGGAGGTGAGGCCCGGGGATTACATCTTGGTGCACACGGGTTTCGCCATCCGTCGCCTCGATCCCGCCGACGCCGAGGAGACCCTCAAACTCTTCGATGAGCTCCTTTCCGCCGGCGATGCGGGAGGGGAGTGACCTCTTCCGACTGCGCGATCCCGCGCGCGCCGAGGGGCTTTCCCAGGCCCTCCGGCGCTTCGCGCCGGAACGCCCGGTGAAGATCGTTCATGTCTGCGGGACCCACGAGGCGGCCATCGCCGAGCACGGTCTGCGCTCCCTCCTCCCCGAGGGGGTGGAGGTCTACGAGGGACCGGGTTGCCCCGTGTGCGTCACCTCCACCGCCGATATCAACCTGGCGGTGAAGCTCGCCCTGGAAGAAGGTGCCATCGTCTGTACCTTCGGCGACATGCTCCGGGTGCCGGGGACCGAGTTCACCCTGGAGGAGGCCCGGACCCAAGGGGCCGATGTGCGGGTGGTGCTCTCGGCGGCGGACGCCGTCCGGATCGCCCGGGAGAACCCCCGGAGGGAGGTGGTCTTCTTCGCCGTGGGGTTCGAGACCACCGCGCCGGGAACCGCGGCCGTCCTCGTGGACGGCCCTCCGGACAACTTCTCCGTGCTCTGTTCACATAAGCTCATCCCCCCGGCGTTGGAAGCCCTGCTCCGGGGAAACACCGAGGTGGACGGGTTCCTCGCCCCGGGCCACGTCTCCACCATCATCGGTGCCGATGCCTATCGGGAACTGGCGGAGAAATTCCACGTGCCGGTGGTGGTGGGGGGATTCGAACCCCTGGACGTGCTCTATGCGGTGGCCTTGATCCTCAGACAACTCCGGGAGGGCCGTGCGGAGGTGGAGAACGCCTATCCCCGGGCGGTGCTCCCCGAGGGGAACGTCCGGGCCAAGCGCATCATGGGAGAGGCCTTCCGGGTGGTGGACGCCGTCTGGAGGGGGATCGGGACGATCCCCGCATCTGGACTGGAGCTCGCCGATGGGTTCGCGCGTTACAACGCGCGGGAGAGGTTCGGCCTGGAGGCGGAAACCGGGGACGAGGAGCCCCCCGGCTGCCGTTGCCCCGAGATCATCATGGCCAAGGCGGTGCCCACCGACTGTTCCCTGTTCGGCACCGCATGTACGCCCCTCTCCCCTGTGGGGCCGTGTATGGTGGGGGTCGAGGGGGCCTGTTCCATCTGGTACCGCTACGGGGAGCGCCCGAGGCTATGAGAAGGCCCCTTTCTGAGGAGCGGATCACAGGGTTGCATGGGGCGGGCGGTGAGCTCATGCAGCGGCTCATCGCCGAGGTGATCCTGCCCCTCTTCCCCCTGAAGTCCGCCGGATCCCTGGGCCTCGAGGCCCTGGATGACGGGGCGGTCCTCTCCCTTCCCCAGGGGCATGTCGTCGTCACCACGGACTCTCACGTGGTGAAGCCCCTGGAGTTCCCGGGAGGGGACATCGGGGTGCTCGCCGCCTGCGGGACGATCAACGACCTCGCGGTGATGGGGGCGAGGCCGGTGGCGGTGACCCTGGGGCTCGTGGTGGAGGAGGGCTTTCCCACCGCGGAGCTCGTGCGCTACCTCGGCTCCTTCGCGGAGATCCTGGGGGAGCTCGGGGTGGCGGTGGTGGCCGGCGATACCAAGGTTATGGGGAAGGGTGAGCTCGACGGCCTGGTCCTGCACACCACGGGGATCGGGGTCGCGGAAAGGGTCATTCCCGACGCCGGACTCGAGCCGGGGGATCTCATCATCGTCACCGGGTCGGTGGGCGACCACGGGATGGCGATCCTCGCCGCCCGGGAGGGGCTACCGGTGGAGGGGGAGCTCGAGAGCGACGTGGCCCCGGTGTGGCCCCTGGTGGAACGGGCGCTCCGGATCGGAGGGATAAAGGCCATGAAGGACCCCACCCGCGGGGGATTGGCCGCTTCCCTCAACGAGATGGCCCGCAAGTCCGGGGTGGGGATCCTCGTCCGGGAGGCCATGATCCCGGTGAGGCCCGCGGTGAAGGGGCTCGCCGAGCTCCTCGGGATAAGCCCCCTGAACCTCGCCTGCGAAGGTCGGGCGGTGATCGGGGTTTCCCCTGACCGGGCCGAGGAGGTGCTTTCAGCCATCAGGGAGGATCCCTTGGGACACGGGGCCGCGATCATCGGCGAGGCCATCGGGGAGTACCCGGGCAAGGTGATCCTGGAGACGGGGGTGGGAGGAAGACGGTACCTGGAGATGCCCGTGGGGGATCCCGTCCCCAGGATCTGCTAGCGTTTCCAGCGACCGGCCTCGATCGTGAGTCCATCGTCCGCCGCGATGACCTCGAGGCCGAGCTCCTCCGTGAGCTTCCGCGCGAGCTCATGGGGCCTGGCCCGGAGCATCGTCATCCCGAAGTGGGTAAGCACCGCCAGCTTAGGCCTCACCTCCCGGATGATCACCGCTGCCTCGGGGAGGGATAGGTGGTCGATCTCCGGGGTGGGTTTGAGACGCACCACGTTCAGGACAAGGAGGTCACAGCCCTGGTACCGCCGGGGGAGTTCGGGGAAGAGACCCGTATCCACTACGAATCCCACCCTTCCCTCTGAGGAATCGAACAGGATCCCGTATGTCTCGGCATCGCCGTGGCGATGGGCAACGGGCGTTATCCGCACGGCCCCGACCTCGAAAGTCTTCCCCTCCTCCAGGATCTCGATCCGCTCGGGATACTTCCTCACGTACTTCAACACCACGGGGTCGTCTCCCTCGAGGCAATCCCGGGGGGCGAGGAGGACGCCCTTCTTCCCCTTATGCCCGAGTTCGGCCATGACCTCGAGCATCACGTTCACGTCGGTGGAGTGGTCGAGGTGCTTGTGGGAGAGGATGAGCCCGTCGAGCTCTTCCGGTTCTAATGGGGGTCGGGACTTGCGACACCGCAGCAGGGTTCCCGGCCCGGGGTCGAGGAGGAAGCGCGTGCCCCCGAGCTCGATCCACGTCCCCGCCGAGTAGCGGAGCTGTTTCCCGACCACGTATCGGGCCCCCGCGGTACCGAGGAATTTCACGAACCCCATGGGATCAGGAGAGTGTAAGGTAAGGGATCAGAAGGTTCCCTGCCACCCGAATTCTACTCGCCAGGTCTTCGCCGGGTCGGTCGGGTCGACCAGGCCCGTCTCCGCCCCGAAACGCACCGTGAACCCTTGGAACAACGGGAAATGGATGATCACCTTCGATTTGCTGAACCCGAATAGGAAATCGGTGCCGCGGCTGAAATATAAGGTTATCTGCCACCGTCCGGTGTCACCGCAGCAGCCGACCACCGGGCCCTCGAAACGCCAATATTCGAAGAAGGCTGCGTCGCCGGTGAGGGCCGTGTCCTTTTCTGGGTCGAACGAGGTCACGAATTTGCCCTCTATTTCGTTTGCGAATTCACACTTGAGTTCGATCCCGTAAAGGTATATCGCTTCGAGGCCGAAACCTTCTGTAGCCGTTTCGAGGGCGATATACGGCTTGATGCAGCCCTCGATCCAATCGGTCGAGACCCGCAACGTGGGGACCACGTCCTTAGCGTCGGGCGTGAAGGTGATCTTCAGGGAGGTGTAGATGCTCACCTCGCCGCATAGGCCGCATGGCACTGGCAGATCGTTGAACGTGAAGCTGAGGCTTTGGAAACCATCTTCCTTCGAGAACGCGAGGTTCAGCTCCCAGGTGAAATCGCAGAAGCCGCAGCCCAACGAGACGGCCTCGCCCCGTATCAAGAGGTTGAGATCCGAGAACTCGATGGTGAGGCCCCCGAACCGTACTCGCAGGGTTAGGGACATCTCGTCCAGCGTCCCGGTAAGGGTGAAAAGCCCGTACGAGTTCTCGGGGGTACCGCCATCGAAGTAAAAACGATAATCCAGGGTGAAATCTAATACGGGTATACTCACGTTGGCCGTCCACGATTTGAGTGAGGGGATGGTGGGGTCGAACTCGCTTGTCAACCCGAGCGGGATCTCGATCTCGGTGGTGTCCGCGAGGAGCTCGATGGTATATCGCAACGTGGCGATGAAAGAGGAGAACACGTTATCCTCAACTTTGGCGAAGAGCTCCGTATCGAAATAGTAGAACTTCGAGGTGAAACGTAGGTCGAACTGGGTTTTCTCGATGGTGAACGATGGTCCGGAGAAGATCACCTTCGCGTTCCAGGTGAAGGAAGGGGGGCTTAGGAGACCACCGGGTCCCAGCACTTTCACGTCTACGTATATCTCCTCCAACAATTCCTCCGTTTTAGCGTCGTATACAGCGACCCGGAACGAATCCTCTCCGTAAAAGCCCTCGTCCGGCGTGTACACGAGCCGGGGAGGGGTCCCGCTCAACGTTCCGTGCTCCGGGGGAACGAGGATCTCGAACGCGAACTTGGAAGCCATTTCCGGGTCACAGAGCAGTATCTCACCCGCTTCATTGAAGGATACGATCAGGCTTTGGGTCGGCGGGGGAAGTTCGTCGGCCACACCTATCAGCGCGATGAGAATGCCCCCGATGGCCATGAGCGCAAGCCTTTTCGTCCCCATTTGCCCCTCCTCGACTCCACGATGTCCGCAGCCAAGGTAAGGGGAGGGTGAAACGCGTGGGGGAAGGAATGTGAGAAGGAGGGGGGAATCATGTTGTATAGGGCCTGGACCTTTTGCCGTTATCCATATTGGTGATGGTTATCACAAAAAGGCCCCGGGGGTCCCGGGGCCTTTTCGCCGTTGCGGAGGGAATAACCCTCTACTGCTCCTCGATCACCTCGAAGCTCATCCCGTACACGCGGAACCGGCTCAGGCTGACCCAGAACTGGTACCGCCCGGATGGGAGCCGGGAGGTGTAGATGCGGCACTGATAGATGCCGGACCGCACCTCCGTGATTTCGAAATCGTCGAAATGGGGCCAAGCGAACTTATTGGGGCCCTCGACCTTCACGAGCACGACCCAGGGGCGGAGGCCCTCTTTGGGTGCGGGGAAGCGGAAGGTGAGGATCTGCCCTCGTTCCACCAGCCATGGGTTCTCCGTGAGGGGGGAGAAGAGCCAGGCGTCCTCGTTCTGCATCCTGGCCGTGCCCTCGAGGAAATCCCCTTCCGGATCGAGGCCGTTCACCACGATAGCGGCATTGGCGGTCCAGTTTTCGTCCACATCCGGCCCGGCAGGGTCTATCCGCTCCATGGTGGCGAAGGGCGGGGCCCCGTTTATCCCATAGCCGGCGGCCCAGCCGGAAGCGCGCCGTGGATCGGCGTTGGCCGTGTCGACCACGGTCCCGTTCGGGTCCACGAGTTCGAGGATGTCCCCCTCGTCCGACAATCTCAGGGAGTCCGGTTCATCGGTGCCGTAGGTCAGGTCCGCCTTGTTCCGTTCGGGGATATCCGCCACGGCGTTCGGACTCAGGCGTTCCAGGACGAAATAGCCGTATGGCTCTATCGTCCCGTTGAGCTCCAATATCTGCCAGTCGGCCTCTTCGGGGTTGTCGACGTTCTTTTTACGCCAGCGGAGCACCCAGCCAGTCAGGTCAATGGGCTGATCGGTGAGGTTGACGAGCTCGATCCATTCGTGCTCGGGATTGGCCGGGGTTCCGCCCCAGGCCACCTCGCTTATGGCCACGGGCCTGAGGGCCGCGGCCGCGCCGCCCGCTGCACCTCCGCCCGCGATCTGGATCTCTTCCACGGTAATGGTGATCGTCCCGATATCGAACTCGTCAAAGGGATCATGGACCACAAACGTGAACCTATCGGTACCACGAAGTCGGGATCGGGGGTGTACAGGAGCTCCACATAGGCGATGTTGGGTTCCACGTATGTCACCGCGTTCAGATCTCCGCTCACCATACCGTTGGCGGGTGCTCCCACGATATCGAAAACGAGGGGATGGTCCTCGGGCGAAGCGTAGAGGAGGTTCGGATCGCTGGCGACGAGCCTGATGGGGATCGGGGTTCCCTTGGCGGTGGTATAGGCCCCGTCCTCCGCGACCGGGGGCTCATTGACCAGGAGTACAGTAACGGTGACGGTGGCCACGCTGGAGGTGGCGCCCTCGTTGTCCTGGACCGTGTAGGTGAAGGTGTCGGTGCCGTAGAAGTTCAAGTTGGGAGTATAGGTCACGGTCCCATCGCCGTTGTTGGCCACTGTCCCGTTCGTCGGCCCGGAGACGATGATCACCGTAGAGGGGACCAATGTCCCGTCCACGTCGTAGTCGTTGGCGAGGACGTCGATCGCCACGGGGGTGTCCTCGTCGGTGGTGGCGGCGTCGTCCACCGCCACCGGGGCGTCGTTGACGGGATTGACAGTAATGGTGATGGAGGCGGTGTCGGTACCGCCGTATCCGTCGGACACGGTGTAAGCGATGTCTTCAATGGTACCGTTGTAGTTCGGTGCTGGGGAGAAGGCCAGGGTACCATCGGTCCCGATGGAAAGCTGTCCTGCCAGCACTCCAGCGGCATCGTAAAGGTTCGCTGCAGTGCCCACTGGAACGACGTTTGGCAGGCCGTCACCGTCGGTGTCCCAGGCCAGGGCAACCACGCTTAAGGGATCGCCATCGGGGTCAATATCGTTGCTCAAGACCCCTGGAGCCTCTACGGTCAGCGGGACGTCCTCATCGGTGGAATAGGCATCATCGTTTGCAAGTGGAGGATGTAAGATGTCTAGGGTGTGGGAGGCCTGGGCGGACACAGGGTCACCCTCGGGGTCGGTCCCGGTGGCGGTGGCGGTGTTGACCAAGGGGTCGGGGTCGGTGGGCTGGACGGTGTAGGTGTAGGTCCACGTCCAGGTCTCCCCCACATCGAGCTCCCCGTCCCCGTCGGTGTCCCCGGCGTCGGGGACCCCGAGGGCTCCCACCAGGGAGTCGGAAAGGGCCACCCCGGTGAGG
>JAJRVI010000055.1 GCA_024277405.1 Fidelibacterota bacterium | reverse complement strand
GCGCGGGGCACAACGTGCCCACGATGATCCTGGGGATCCTCAGGCTCTGGGCGCTGCGGATCCCGCTGAGCTATTTCCTCGCCTTCCCGTTAGGGTGGGGAGATACCGGCGTCTGGTGGGGAATGTCGCTCTCCAACGTGATCTCGGGGCTCATCGCCCTGGGACTCCTATGGCGGGGCTCCTGGCAACGCCGGCTGGTGGAATAGCCTTACCGCGAGCTCACGACCCCCCTTCTTTCCCTTTCACCAGCTTTTCCATGTAGCGGAGGATGCGGACGTCGAACTTCTCATCGTCGCGCAGGTGCTCCTCCAGGTTCTCGGTGCCGCAGAAGTTGAACAGGGCCTCATCGAATTCCCTGGACGGCTTCCCGTCTGCCTTCCCCTTGTAATAGCCCAAAGCGATTAGGAGCCTTTGGATATCGCGGCGGAGCTCATCGGTGAAAGGGACGAGCTCTTCGGGCTTAGGCGGCGCGAAGTAGAGCTGGTGTAGCTCATAGAGGCGTTTCAGCTCCTCGATGGGGTGGGGGTGGTCATCCACCCGGAGGTCGATGTAGCGGTCGTTGAAACCGCCGTAACCGCCCTTCTCCTTAACCACGAGGAGCGCGGTCGATTGCTGCCCGCGACGGTCTCCACCGGCGGCCTGGCCGGCGACGAGGGCCTCAAGGAGCCTCTCCGCAAGCGCTCCCCGGCCCCGGGAGAAAGCCTCGGCCATGGCCTCCACAACCTTCCCCGAGGCGAGGATGTTCCCCTGGCAGGCGAAGTTCTCCCCCACGATGTGACCGGCCCAGGGGAGGCATTTTTCCCCGGTGAAGGCGGCGGCCCGGCCCTTGGCATCGACGATCCCCACCTGGCGGAGTTCGCGATCGGGATCGTGAGAAATGAGCCGTTCTATGACCTCCTCCGGAGTAAGCCCCTGCGCCAGGAGCCTCAACCCCCCGGGGCCGTAAGAGGTGTTGGCGTAGGATTGAGTAGCTACGGCGCCCACGTTCGCCTTCGCCCAGGGAACGGCAGAGCCCACGGCCAGGAACTTGGATTGCACCCCCACCCCGAGTTCCCCCGTCTCGGGATCGCACGCCACGATGGAAAAGGTGCTCGTCCGCATTCCAACCCCCTTTTCTCTTCCGATCCAAAGCCCACGGTACCTATCGAACCACAGAAATCAAACCAATAGCCTCCAGAAGCTAGTTTACGATATCGTCCCGTCAGGGCTCCGAGGTCTCCCGAAAATTATCATTCGGTTAACGTGCGAAATCTCGGTACCGCGGGGTGGCGAGGTTGTCCAGGGAATTAATGTGGCCAGCCTTCTTACAAAGATTCAATACCCAAACCCCAATGACGTCGGGGATAAACCCCGACGCTACAGGTGTAGGTGTGGCGTCCCACTCCGTGTGCGACATTGCCTTTTGGCCAGCACTCAATGGGGGCCGGCGCGGCGGAGGCCGAGCTTCCTGGCGAGCTCCAACGCCTCCCGATATTCCTCGGAGGTTATCCTGCGGGATAGCTCCGGGTACCGATGGGCCCTCCACGTGGGGTAGTACTGGGCCATGATGTTCACGTAGGTGTCGCGGGAGATTTCCTCGGCGATGAACCGGAGGACCCTCTCCGTCGCCGCGAGGCCGTTCGGGAGGACCAGGTGCCGCACGATGAGGCCCCGGACCGCGACCTCGTCCTCCACCACGAGGTCCCCCACCTGACGGTGCATCTCCCGCAGGGCCTCGCACGCCACCTCGAAGTAACGGGGAGCGGCGGAATATCTCCCCGCCACCTCGGAGTCCCCGTACTTGAAGTCCGGCATGTAGATGTCCACCACCCCCTCGAGGACCTTCAGGACCTCCACCGACTCGTATCCCCCGCAGTTCCACACGATGGGGAGCCTGAGGCCGTGGTCCCGGGCGATGACCAGGGCCTCCACGATGGCGTGGGCCTGGTGGGTGGGGGTGACGAGGTTCACGTTGTGGCAGCCGATGAGCTGCAATTCGAGCATCGCCTTGGCGAGCTCCTCCACGGAGACCTCGCGCCCCTCGTGTAGCTGGGAGATCTCGAAGTTCTGGCAGAACACGCAGCGGAGGTTGCAGCCGGTGAAGAAGATGGTCCCCGAGCCCCCGCGCCCCACGAGCTCCCGCTCCTCGCCGAAGTGCGGCCCGTAGCTGGAGATCCACGGCCGGAAGCCGGCGCGGCAGAACCCCCGCTCCCCCTCCCGGCGCCTCGCCCCACATCCCCGGGGACAGAGCCGGCACGGGGAGGCGAGCTCCGCCAACCGCTCCGCCTTCTCCGCGAGCTCCCGCGCGGTGAGTTCCAGATACAGGGCGCCCATTTCCCATAAGCTTATCCCACCCCGCCGGGGGAGATGGGGCTCCGGCCGTGGACGTTTCGATACCAGGGTTTATCCTCTCTCCCGAAGGTGGGTGGAGATGCTGCTTGCGGTGGACATCGGGAACCTGCAGATCGGACTCGGAATCCACGACGGGGAGCGGTGGGTGTCTCGCTTCCGGATACGCACCGTGCCCGAGAAGACCCCGGATGAGTACGCCGTGCTCCTCGAGGGGCTCCTCGGCCAACGGGGCCTAGCGCTCCGGGAGGTGGCGGGGATGATCGTGGCCAGCGTGGTCCCACCCCTCACCGAGGTGTTCCGCAAGCTGTGCGAGGGGGTGATCGGCTGCCGGTTCCTCGCCCTGGGGCCCGGGGTACGGACGGGGCTGGACCTCCGCGTGGACCACCCCGCGGAGGTGGGGGCGGACCTCGTGGCGAACGCGGTGGCCGCCTACGCCCGGTTCGGGGATACCTGTATCGTGGTGGATTTCGGTACCGCCACCACCTTCAGCGCGGTGGCGGCCCCGGGGGTCTTCCTGGGGGTGGCCATCGCCCCGGGCCTGGAGGTGGCGGCGGAGGCCCTCGCCCGCCGGGCGGCCCAGCTCCCCGCGGTCCCCCTTTCCCCGCCGCGGCGGGCCATCGGGAGGAACACCCGGGAGTCCATGCAGTCCGGCCTCATCTACGGCTACGTGGGGTTGGTGGAGGGGCTCATCCGCCTGATCCGGGCGGAGCTCGGGGGAGAGGCGCGGACGATCGCCACCGGGGCCTATGCGGAACCCGTGGTCTCCCTCACCGAGCTCATCGAGGCCCACGAGCCGTGGCTGACGTTGGAGGGCCTCCGCCTGATCGCGGAGCGCAACCGCTATCCGTAGGTCCGCTTCCGACGGTATCGGGCTGGCCTCACTTGTAGTCCCACAGCCATTGCGGCTACACTCCGGGAGCATGGAAAGGCGCGATGTCATAGCGTATCTGGACGAGCTCTTCCCGCCTAACCTGGCGGAGGATTGGGACCACTCCGGCCTCCAGGTGGGGGATCTCTCCCTCCCCTGCAGGCGCGTCCTTGTGTCGCTGGACCTCGAGCTCGGGCTTGTAGACAGGCTTCAGGGGGTGGACCTCCTCATCACCCACCACCCCCTCCTCTTCCGCCCCGTGCGGGAGATCCGCCCGGAGACCCCCCAGGGAAGGAAGATCGCGGCGCTGCTGCGTGAGGGGACGGCCTGTTACGCCGTGCATACCCCCTACGATGCGGCCCGGGAGGGCATGGGGGACCGGCTCGCGGGGATCCTCGGGATCCGGGGGGCCGAACCCCTGGCGCCACGGGGTAAGCTATACAAGCTCGTGGTGTTCGTCCCCCCGGAGGCGGTGGAGGACGTGGCCGGGGCGGTCTTCGCCGCGGGGGCGGGGAAGATCGGCCGTTACGGCCGCTGCTCCTTCCGGGCCGAGGGCATCGGGACCTTCCTCCCCGAGGAGGGGACGCGCCCGTACATCGGGGAGGTGGGGGTGGAGGAGCGCGTGCGGGAGATCAGGTTGGAAACCATCGTGCCCGCGGAGAGGCTCCAAAAGGTGATCGGGGCCATGCTCTCCGCCCACCCCTATGAGGAGGTGGCCTACGACGTCTACCCCCTGGAGATCCGGGATCGTCGCCACGGCCTGGGCCGGGTGGGGACGCTCCCCGAGCCGGCGAGGGCGGGGGAGGTCATCGGCCGGTTCGCGGAGGCCATCGACGCCCGGAACCCCACCATCTACGGGGATGTGGGCCGCACGGTGGAAAAGGTCGCGGTGTGCGGGGGGTCCGGTGGGGCCCTGTGGCAGGACGCCCTTGCCTCCGGTGCCCAGCTCTTCCTCACCGGGGAGGTGGGCTACCACGAGGGCTTGGCCGCGGCCGAGGCGGGGCTCACCGTGGCCGCGCTGGGCCACCGGGAGACGGAAGCGGTGTTCGTGGATCACGTGGCCGAGCTCATCGAGCGGAGGTTTCCCGAGCTCGAGGTGATCGTGGCGTGAGGGCACATCTGCAGAAGCTCCTCGCGCTCCGGGACCTCGACGGCGCGATCCTGGCGGCGGAGCGCAAGGTGCGGATCCTGGAGGGGGAGGTTACCGCCATCGAACGGCGCATCGCCGCCGAGGAAGAGGACTTTCAGCGGCGCCTGGAGGAACACCGGGCCCTGCGCCACCGGGCCACGGAGAAGGCCATGGAGGCCGACGAGATCGACGAGAAGATCCGCACCTATCAGCACAAGCTGGATCACGACATCATCCCCTACAAGGAGATGGAGTACCTGAAGGAACAAGTGGAGTTCCTCAAGTCCAGGATAGACGAGGTGGAGGAGGAAGCGATCCGGCTCATGGACGAGGTGGAGAAGGACGAGAGGAGGCTCCAACAGGAGAGGAAGGCCCACGAGGAACGCCTCGCCCGGCTCCAGCGCGAGAGATCCGAGGTCGAGGAGAAGATCTCCGCGCTGCGAAAAGAGATCCAGGAGCTGAAAGGCAGGCGCGAGGCGGCCATCGGGGAGATCCCCGCCCACCTCCGCTCACACTACGAGCGGCTGCGGGAGATGTATTCCGATCCCGTGGTCCCCATCGTGAACGGAACCTGCAACGGTTGCCACCTCAACATCTCCCAGACCACCGTCGATCGCGCCCGTCAGGGGGAGGTGGTAACCTGCGACAACTGCTCACGCTTTTTGTACTTGGAGTCAGCGCTTTAGCCCTTCCCGCCGAGGTCAAGCTTCCCCTGCCGGTGGGCCGGATAAACGACTACGGCCAGACCCTGGAGCGCCCCCATCGCCGGGCCCTGGAGGAGAGGATCGCCGCGTTCGAGCAGCTGGGGATCGACTTCCGGTACCTCGCGAGCTGGAGCGATCCCTTCGCCGACGTCTGGCGGTATGCCGCGGAGGTGGCCGCCTATTGGAAACTGGGCGACGAGGCCCTGCTCATCGTCTTCGTGAAGGAAGAGCGGGGATGGCGCATCGCCGGGTGGCGGGGGGCGGAGGTCCGCGCCCGCCTCCCCGACACCCCATGGCTGAAGCTCCTCCAGGAGGCCCGGGAGGAGCTCTTGCGTCACCGCCCTTCCCGGGTCATCCTCGATCTGTCCGACCGCCTCCTCGCCTACCTGCGCAGCGGGACCGTCCCCCCCATGCATCGGGGCGTCCCCTCGGCCCTGGCGCTTGCGGGCATGGCCCTGGGCGGGCTGTACATCGTGGTGCGGCTCGCGCGGCTCATCCGCCAGCTCCGAACCGGTATAATTTGATCCGGGGAGAGGGTTGGGGGCCGCGGGGACCCCCGAGGTCCCCGAGGAAGGTCCGGACTCCGCAGGGCAGGCCGCTCGGCGCAAGCCGAGAGGGGGCGACCCCTGGAAAGTGCCACAGAGAACAGACCGCCGATCCGGCTCGGGGGTTATCCCCCGGGCGTCATGGAGGCAAGGGTGAAACGGTGGGGTAAGAGCCCACCGCCGGGGCCGTGAGGTTCCCGGGCACGGTAAACCCCGGCCGGAGCAAGGCCAAATAGGGAGGCGCTTGAGGGTGGCCCGCCCGATGCCTCCGGGTAGGCCGCGTAGATGCATGGCCCCCGAGAAACAGAATCCGGCCTAGTACCCTCTCCCCTTTTCCCTTTTAAGGGCTAAACTTGGGGGAAGACCGAGGAGGTGAAACGGAGATGCTTTGGCTCTTCGATATACGGACGCTGATCATCCTCATCCCGGCACTGCTCTTTGCCTTTTACGCCCAGTACCGGGTGAGGTCCGCCTACGCCAAGTACGCTCGGGTGGCCACCCGCCGGGGGATCACCGCCGCCGAGGCTGCGACGGAGCTCCTGGCCCGGGCCGGGGTCTCCGGGGTGAGGATCGAGTCCATCGGCCGCACCTTGGGGGACCACTACGACCCCCGCACCCGCACCCTGCGCCTCTCCCGGCCCCATTCGCCCTCCATCGCCGACGTGGGCGTCGCCGCCCACGAGGCGGGCCACGCCATCCAACACGCCCAACGCTACGCCCCCCTGGTCCTGCGCTCGGCGGTGGTCCCGGTGGCGAGCCTGGGATCGCAGCTGGCCTTCCCCCTCTTCTTCATCGGGCTCCTGTTCGCCTACATGGGCTCCCAGTTCGGGATCACGCTCCTCTACGCGGGCATCGCCCTGTTCGCCGGGGTGGTCCTTTTCACGTTGATCACCCTCCCAGTGGAGTTCGACGCCTCCCGGCGGGCGATCCAGGCCCTATCCCGTACCGGGCTCGTCACCCGGGAGGAGCTCGGCGCGGTGAAGGAGGTGCTCTACGCCGCCGCGCTGACCTACGTGGCCGCGACGGCCATGGCCATCGCCCAGCTCCTGCGGCTCCTCCTCATCGCCAGCGCCGTATCCGGCCGGCGCCGTTAGAGGGAGCCCGGTGAAGCTATCCCCATCGCTCCTTTCG
>JAJRVI010000054.1 GCA_024277405.1 Fidelibacterota bacterium | reverse complement strand
TCCCCTGGGGCCTCTCGCGGCTGGACGTGGTGGAGGTCCTGGATGGGTGGCTCGGTTCCCTGGCGGGGAAGCTCCTCGACCTCTCTCCCTGGCGGGCGGAGCTCGAGACCGCGGGGGCGGAGCCCGTGGTCCACGGGGGGCGGATCGTCGGGGTACGGCTCCCGTGGCGGGGCGACGCGTTCGCCGCCGTGCCCTCCCGCGGCAACCCCGGCGAGGCGATCCCCTTCTTGGTGGCCCTCGTGAAGGGGGCCGCGGCCCCGGTGTCCCCGCTGGGGGTCGATGTGACGGCCCCCGCGCCGGTCACGGTGCTCTCCATCGGTCCCATCACGATCCGAAAGCCCGAGACCAACCTCCCCTACGTCGACGGGGCGCTGGAGCTCCTCCTCGAGGCGGTGAAGCAGACCGCGCCCTCGGGGAAGATCGCGCCCCTCGCGTACCTCCCCTCCGCCGCCCGGGAAGCGATCTCGTTCGTGGCGAAGCTCGTGGGGATCCCCCTCTCCGCCGAGGGAGGGGAAGTCACGCTGGTGGTGAAGCCCCTGCGCCCCGGGGTCAGGGTCGCGCCGCTGGGGATCGCGAAAACCGTCCAATCCCCCTCCGGCCTCCAGAAGGTCACCGTGCCCCTGGGGAACCTGGAGGCGGCGATCCAGCAGATCATGGCCCGGTACGGGGGGCAGGTGATGATCAAGGTCCCCTCGCGGCCCGTGCCCCTGGCGGTGACCTCGGAGGGCGTGGCGCGCATCAAGGCCGATGCCTTCCACGCCGGGGGATACCGCGGCGCGGGGGTGAAGATCGCGGTGATCGACGTGGGGTTCGCGGGGCTCTCGGCTTCCCAGGCCCGCGGCGACCTGCCCTACTCGGTGGTCACCCGCGACTTCACCGGCCGGGGGATCGAGACGGACTACTCCCATGGAACCGCGGTGGCCGAGATCATCCACGATGTGGCCCCCGAGGCCCAGCTCTACCTCATCAAGATCGGCGACGAGGTGGACCTCGATAACGCGGTCTCCTACTGCATCTCCCAGGGGATCAACATCATCAACCATTCCCTGGGCTGGTACAACACCAACTTCTACGACGGCACGGGGACCATCGGGGACATCGTGCGCCGGGCGACCTCCGCCGGGATCCTGTGGGTCCAGGCCGCGGGGAACGATGCCCTCACCCACTGGGAGGGGGAGTTCACCGATACGAACGGGGACGGCTGGCTCGACACCGAGATCACCCTGACGGCCGATTCCGGCGATCCGATCATGCTCTACTTCACCTGGGACGGCTGGCCCACCACCGCCGACGACTACGACCTCTTCCTCTACGGCCCCGGGGGGACGCTCGTCGCCTCCTCCACCAAGACCCAGGCGGGGACCGAGGAGCCCACGGAGTTCATCAGCTACACCGCCGCCGCGAGCGGCACGTACACCATCAGGATCCAGAAGGCGAGCGGTTCCCCGAGGCGCCTCGAGCTCTTCTCCATCTACCAGGAGCTCTCGCCCCACGTGACGGCGAGCTCCCTCCCCGCGCCCGCGAATGCCGCCGAGGCCCTCTCGGTAGGGGCGATCGCGTGGAACGCCTACCCCACCGGGCCCGTCGAGGACTACTCCTCGCGCGGCCCCACCAACGACGGCCGCACGAAGCCGGACCTCGTGGCCCCGGACAACGTCTCCACGGGGGTGACCCCCTATTACAGCCCGTTCCAGGGCACCTCCGCCGCCGCCCCCCACGTGGCCGGGGCCGCGGCCCTGCTCCTGTCGCAGGATCCCTCCCTGGACCTGGGTTCGCTGCGGGCGCGGTTGCTTTCCTACTGTGTATCCATGGGCGACCCGAATACCTACGGTGCCGGGCGGCTGGAGCTCCGGTACACGGCCCCCGCCCCGGCCCTGGCGGCCGACGCGGGCGGCCCCTACTCGGGGACGGTCGGGGCCCCGATAACCTTCGACGGCCGCGGCTCGACCGGGGACATCGTGGAGTACCGCTGGGACTTCGGGGACGGGACGACCGGGACCGGCGCCGTGGTGCAGCACGCCTACGCCGCCCCCGGCACCTACACCGTGCGCCTCACCGTGCGCGACCGCTACGGCCGCACGGACTCCGATACCACGACGGCCACGGTACAGCCCGCCCCCACGCCACAGGCGCGGCTCTACACCGACAAGGGCACCTACCGTCCCGGCGAGACGGTGCGGATTTACTTCGAGAACTCGGGGACCGTGACGATAACCCTCCCCAACACCGCTCCCTGGACGATCCGGGACGCCTACGGCCGGGTCGTCTATACCCCGATGGCGGCGATGGTCGTCACCTCCGTGGCCCCCGGGACGTCTAGGTCCTGGACCTGGGACCAGCGTGACAACTCCGGCGCCCAGGTCCCGGCCGGCACCTACACGGTGGAGCTGTCCACCACGGACGCCGGCACGTTCCGGGCCACGTTCACGATCCGGGCCCCCGCGAAACCCGATCTGGTGATCGAGTCCCTCACCTATCAGCCCGCGAGCCCGCGGGTGGGGGACACGCTCACCTTCTACGTGAGGGTACGGAACGCGGGCGGCGCCACCGCGGAGCGGTTCTACGTGCGGCTCCACGACGGCGCCGGCTACCAACAGGGTTACCTCTCGGCCCTGGCGCCGGGCCAGGCCCACACCCTGGCCCTGCAGCTCCGCCTCACCCGGAGCCCCGAGACCTTCACCGCGGTGGCCGATTACTACGACCGGGTGGACGAACTCGACGAGGGCAACAACACCCGTTCGGTCACGGTGACCGCCGCCGTCGAGGCCCTGGATCTCCGGCTCTCGTTGGACAAGGCGCGATATACGGTGGGGGAGACGGTGCGGATCCGGGTGGACCTCAACCGCGCCGCGAACGTGTACCTCGTCGAACTGGACCCCCTGGGACGGGCGGTGCTCGTCTTCCCCAACGCCGGGCATCCGAGCCCCCGCCTCCCGGCCGGGCGCACCACCCTCCAGGTGATCGCTTCCGAGCCC
>JAJRVI010000053.1 GCA_024277405.1 Fidelibacterota bacterium | reverse complement strand
TATCCGCTGGGCCTCGCCTCCGGAGAGTTCCGTGGCCGGCTGGCCGAGTTTGATGTACCCCAGGCCCACATCGTAGAGAGTCTGGAGCTTGTGGCGGATGG
Source organism: Fidelibacterota bacterium (assembly GCA_024277405.1). GTDB lineage: Bacteria > Bipolaricaulota > Bipolaricaulia > Bipolaricaulales > Bipolaricaulaceae > UBA3571. The sequence goes on along the minus strand of JAJRVI010000053.1, from coordinate 7,370 downwards.
GAGGGATGTTCTCGAAGAACCGCAACGCCTCCTCCACCGTCATCTCCAGGACCTCGGCGATGTTCCTCCCCTTGTAGCGCACCTGCAGGGTCTCCTTGTTGTACCGGGAGCCCTTGCACACATCACAGGGGACGTAGATATCCGGGAGGAAGTGCATCTCGATCTTGACCTTCCCCTGCCCCTGGCAGGCCTCGCAGCGTCCCCCCTTCAAATTGAACGAGAACCGGGCCGGGGTGTAGCCCCGCATCCTGGCCTCGGGGGTGGCGGCGAAGACCTTGCGGATGTCGTCGAAGACCTTGGTGTAGGTGGCGGGATTGGAACGGGGGGTCCGGCCGATGGGGGACTGGTCGATCACGATCACCTTGTCGATGTGCTCCGTGCCCTCGATATCGTCGTGGGCCCCCGGCTTAGGGGCGTGTAGCCCCAGCTTCCAGGCCACCCCCCGGTAGAGGGTCTCCTCCACCAGCGTGGACTTCCCCGAGCCCGACACCCCGGTGACGCACACGAATAGTCCCAGGGGGAACCTGACGTCGATGTTCTTCAAGTTGTGTTCCCGGGCGCCGCGGACGACGAGCCACTTCCCTTTGGGCTTGCGGCGCTCCGCGGGGATGGGGATCGTGCGTTTCCCTGCCAGGTACTGTCCGGTGAGGGAGCGTTCGCAGCGGGCGATCTCCTCCGGGGTTCCCGTGGCCACCACGTACCCCCCGTGGACCCCGGCCCCGGGCCCGAGATCGATGATCCAATCGGCGGAGCGCATGGTCTCCTCGTCGTGTTCCACCACGATCACCGTGTTCCCCAGGTCCCGGAGGCGCTTGAGCGTCCGTAGCAGCCTCTTGATGTCGCGGGGGTGGAGCCCCACCGAGGGCTCATCGAGCACATACAGGACCCCGGTGAGCTGGGAGCCGATCTGGGTCGCCAGGCGGATCCGCTGGGCCTCGCCCCCGGCCAGGGTGTTGGCGGGCCGGTCCAGGGTTAGGTAGTCCAGCCCCACATCGGCCAGGAACTCCAGGCGAGCTCGGATCTCCTTCAGGATCTGGTGGGCGATCATGCGTTCCCGCTCGGAGAGCCTTCCCTCCAGGGCAGCGAAGAAGGCCAGGGCTTCCCTCACCGTCATGCGGGTGACCTCGGCGATGTTCTTTCCTCCCACCGTCACCGCCAGGGCCTCGGGCCGGAGGCGCGCGCCGTCGCAGGCCGGGCAGGGAAGCGCCGACATGTACTGCTCTATCTCCTCCCGCTCCTCATCGGTCTGGGCCTCCCGGTACTCTTGCTCCAGGGTGGGAATGAGGCCCTCGAAGTAGCGCCAGTAGGTGCGGGTGCGGCCGTAGGTGGTGGTATAGACGAACGCGATCTCCTCGTCGGTCCCCCAGAGGAGGATATCGAGTTTGCGCTTGGGGAGTTTCCCCAGCGGGACGTCCATGGGGATCTTGTACTCCTGGCAGACCCCCTCGATCTGGGCCCATAGCCACCGGGAGCGGGAGTTGGCCCACGGGATGAGGCCCCCCTCCCGGATGGACTTGCGCTTGTCGATCACGAGGTCGGGGTCCACCACCATCCGCACCCCCAGGCCCCCGCATTCGGGGCACGCCCCATAGGGAGAGTTGAAGGAGAAGAGCCTGGGCTCGAGCTCCGCTATGGAGACGCCGCACTCGGGACAGGCGAAGTGCTCTGAGTAGAGGCGCTCCTCGCCCTGGTCCACGAGCTGGACGATCACCAGGCCCTCCCCCCACTTCAGGGCCGTCTCCACCGAATCGGCGATGCGCCCACGTTTCTTGTCGGAGACCTTTATGCGGTCGATGACGATCTCGATATCGTGCTTCTTGTTCTTGTCCAGTTCTATTTCCTCGTAGAGGGTGCGCAGCGACCCATCCACCCGGACACGCACGAACCCCTGCTTCTTAAGCTCGTCGAACAGCCCTCGGTACTCGCCCTTCCGGCCCCGCACCACCGGGGCCATGATCTGGACCTTGGTCCCCTCGGGGAGGGCCATGACCCGATCCACGATCTCTTGGGCGGTCTGCCGCTCGATGGGGCGGCCGCACTTGGGGCAGTGGGGCACTCCAATGCGGGCGAAGAGCAGCCGCAGATAGTCGTAGATCTCGGTCACGGTACCCACGGTGGAGCGGGGGTTGTGGGAGCGGGCCTTCTGGTCGATGGAGATGGCGGGGGAGAGGCCCTCGATGAAGTCCACATCGGGTTTCTCCATGAGCCCCAGGAACTGGCGGGCGTAAGCGGAGAGGGATTCCACATAACGCCGCTGGCCCTCGGCGTAGATGGTGTCGAAGGCGAGGGAGGACTTCCCCGACCCCGAGATCCCCGTGATCACCACCAGCCGGTTCCTGGGGATCTCGAGGTCGATGTCCTTCAGGTTATGTTCCCGGGCTCCTTTGATAACGATCTTCTCCATAGCGGATCCAAATTCCGACTTTTTTGCCGTTTTAGACACACTAACCCCGGCTAAAAATATACCGTTGCCCCGACCGGCTGCCCACCCCTGAATTTATCCCCAAAAGGGTTCGACAGGCTGTTTAAAGGGGCGCTCCCCACCCTTTTGGCCGGGGGTGTCGGGCCTTGGTCGTACGAAAAACCGTTGTGGGCGGCGAAAGGCATAGCGCGAACTCAAAGGAGGGCCGAGTTTGTTGGGGGGCCGCCGATAAAGCGGCCCCCGGTTTCCAGTCAAGCGGGCAGGGAAGTTACCGAGGTTCAGTCCTTGTTGCCACCTTTGTGCCCGTGGTTTCCGTGGTCCTCCTCGTTATGCTCTTTCCCCTTTCCGTTATGCCCCTCGCTGTTGTCGTCATCATCGTCAGCCCCTTTCCCCTGGCCGTTTCCCTTCCCTTTGCCTCCCTCGTCGTGATCCTCATCGGAGCCGTTCCCGTTCTCATCGTCTCCCTGCTTCTTGTTCTCCTCGTAAGCAGGTCCGTGGTCCTCGTCGCCCTTGCCCTTCCCGTGATCCTCCTTCATTTCTTCCTCGGGGTGTTCGGGGACCTTCGCCGAAGCTTCCTCCAGCAGCTCCTCCACGCTATCCAACACCTTTTCCAACGCTTCCTTCGCTGGCGATTCCTCCGTTACCTGTTGGGCGAGCTCCGTTACAAACTGGACTATCTCTTCGGGCGAGTATCCCGCTGCCTTGGCCTGGGCGAGGAACTCCCGGAGTCTCTGTCCGTATTGTTTCGCCAGTTCGGTCAGTCCCACGACGAACTCGGCCGCTTCATCGAGGCCCCACTCAGCCGCATACCCTTCTACCCACCGCAAGCTCACGGACATGGACTCGGCCAACACCTCCGGGTCCACTACCAGGGAACCCTCCCGGCGCAACCTCTCCCGCAACTCGTTCTGTAACCGTTCCCGCAGCCGAAGACAGAGGGTATAAGAGGGCGTCTGTTCCAGCGTCGCGGAGGGAGTTTGCCCCTCCGCGACGAGTTGACACACCCGATCCAACAATTGTGCCAGATCCTCCTCCGTCCTGATCTCGACGGGCGCGGCAAGGAGGGCGCTGCTGAGGGAGAACACGAGGCCGAGCAGAAGCACCATTCGACGCATGTCTATCACCCCTGAACCAGGTTACATTAGAATCCCCTAGGAAGCAACCCCAGTACAAATGTGATCTATTGAATCTCGATTCCACGCGGTCGGAGGAGGCCGGGTAGAGCCCTTTTGCAGACTCCCCGCCGAGATTTCCCCTTGTGTTTCCGCGGGGTAGACATCCGTAGGCCGGATCGAGGGACGGAGGGGGCAGGGGATTATCCCTGTTCCCTTGATACCTTCCCGAACGAGGGAGTGAGTAGCCGGAGGGTCCGGCGGCGATACCGGATCCCCGATGCTCCCTTCCGACCGGCAGCTCGCGTTTTCGCTCGCAATGGGGCCTTTCAAGTGGGCGCCCCCGCGCCCCTGGTCCCCGGTTCCCCCAGACGATGGCGAAGGGCCTCCAGGAACCGGGATGGCTCGGGGATTTCCTCCGCCAGTGCCTCGAAGGGGCAAGGCTCGCCGGTCCGGCCACGTATCCGCTCCACCACGCGGAGGGCCCCGAGGGGGATCCCCGCGGTCCGTAGTGCCCGGATCGCGGATCGCGAGGCCACCGCGGCGAAGGCCTCGGCCACCCCCGCGTAAATCAGGAGCTTGGCCGCCGCCCCTCCCACCACCTTGTCGATGACCCGGGCCCCGGCCATAGCCTCCCCGAGGCGCTCGACCGCCGCGAGGAGGGGTTTGAGCCCGTCTTCCCGGGAGGAGAAGAGTTCTCGCCCCCCTTTCTCCACCAGCAGGCTCAGCCCCCGGGCGGCGAGTCGGTCCAGCTCCTTTCGGACTTCCTCGAGCGGTACCTTACACATCGGCCTCCCCTCCCCCTCCGTTGGGGAAAGCCGGTCTCTTCCAGCATCCCAGACCGTGGGATCCGATGGACCGGAAGAGACGGCCGAGGGGATCGGTGACGAGTTCGATGGCCCCGTAACGGCAGGCCTCATGACAGCACATGCACCGAATGCATGAGCGCCGGTCTATCCGGGCCGTCCCTCCACGCAGGCGGGCGGCGCCGACGGGGCACGCGCGCACGCAGGCACCGCAGGACATGCATCTCCCCCGGATCGCTACCGGCCGGGCCTGAAGATGGCCGACGATCCATCTGGTGAGCGTGGGGGGGAGACGTCCCATGAACTCGCCCACGGCCGGGGGGAGCCGGAAGTCCTCGGGACGCACGGCCGCGATCACCTCGCCTACGATCTCGATCTCCGCGGGGTCCCCGATCCCCAGGCCCCGGACGTGGGCGCTATGGGTGGTCCCGACAAAGGGATCGAGCCCGATGATCAGCTGGGCTACGGCGTCCACGTTCACGGCATCGGCGCCGACGATCACGAGCCCCAGATCCCGCGGCGTCCCGTTTGCCGGTCCCGCGCCCTCCATCGCTACCACCGCGTCCATCACCGTAAGGGCGGGCCGCGCCACCGAGAGGATATCCACGAGGACCTGGCAGAATTCGCCGGGATCGGGATGGTCGCCGTGGAGCTTCTTCCGTAGCCCCGCGGGGATGATCCCGTAAAGGTTTTTCACCGCGCCGGTGAACCTGGTCAGGACATGGGTTTTGAGCTTGGGTAGGTTCACCAATACATCGGCCTTGGCGACATAGACCTTCGCCAACAAGGCCCCCTCTACCCCGACCTCCACGAACCCGCGTTCTCGCAGGTTGATGAGGTCGACCCCCAATCGGTTGCATATCCTGTGATAGCGGGTGACCTCGAAGCTCTCGGGGCCGTCCACGTCGTTTCCCACGGTGATATAGGGCGTTATCTCCCGCAGGAGGGTGAGCACGGCCTCGGCGAACGCGGGGTGGGTCACGATGGCCCGCTCCGGCGGGGAGGGGGGTGAAAGCAGGTTTACCTTCACGAAGACCCGTGCGCCCCTGGGGATGCATCTCTCCGGTCCGCCGAGGAGGTTCAGGGCCCGTTCCACCGTGCCCCTGAGACGGGCGGGGGCGTAGTCCCTCGCCCGTACTATCGCCACTCGAGCCGCGGCCATATCTCCCCAGTATAGCCACGATCGCCGCGCGTCCCCGCTGGCATGTGGGACGGCCACAGCAGGCCTGGGCCACGTCGTCCCGGCCTCGTTCACCGTGTTTCCCGAAATCGATCTATAATGCGGGCCGAGGGGGTGGCGATGGGAAAGGCGTTTGGGGCGGTGATACTCCTCGTGGGGGTCGGGCTGGCGTGTCTTTCCCAGGAGACCGATTGGCCCATGGAGGGACGTGATCCGGGACGTAGCTCCTTCAACCCCATCGCCGTCACACCGCCCCTGGAAGTGGCGTGGGAGGTTCCCCTGTTCCACTCCGTGGAGACGATCGTGGCCGCCGGGGACACGGTGGTGGCGGTGGCGGGCGGCGTGCACGAGGTCGTGACATTGGCAGCGGGGACGGGGCAAGAGCGTTGGCGGTTCCGGGTGCCCGAGGTGAAAGGTGCCTTCAGGTCCACCCCGGCGATCTGGGATGGGTTGGTGATAGTAGGGGGGCAGCTCTCGGACGTCCTCTACGCCCTGGACCTGGAAAGCGGTGAGGTCCGCTGGCGGCGGGCCGGGTTCGGCAACCTCTATGCTGACCCGTGCGTGACAGGGGACCTCCTGCTGGTGGCCTCCCCGGTGGGGCTGTTCGCCCTGGAGGCCGCGAACGGGGAGCTCGGGTGGTGGGCGGAGCTCCGGGCCGTGGGCGGCCCGGCCGCCGCTGGTGGACTTGTCTTCGCCCTCGTTTTCGGGGGCGAGCTGGCCGCCATCTCCCTGTCGGCCGGGAAGGAGGCCTGGCGGGCGCGCCGGGCCTGGAGCGGGAGCGCCTCCGATCCGGTGGTGGTGGACGATCTCGTGGCCCTGGTCAGCGGCGATACCGTGCGGTTCTGGGACCGAACGACCGGGTGGAGTTGGGGAAAGGTCCTCCTTCCCTACGGACAGCCCTCCGGCACCCCCTTCCACCCGGCAACGGCGGATGGGCAGCTGTTCGTGCCGCTGACCGACGGGGAGAGGAGCTGGCTGGTAGCGGTGGATCCCGGTGCCGGCCGCGTCAGGTGGACTTACGCCCTCCCCGGGATCCTCCGCTCCCCCTGCGTAACCGGGGAGGTTGTCTACGTGGCGGCGGGGAACCTGCTCCTCTGCCTGGACGGGGAAACCGCCGAGGTGTTGTGGCAACGGGAATTTCCCGGTGATGTCTCGGCAGGCCCCATCGCCGCCGGACGCGGCATCCTCTGCGCCTTCGGGGACACCGTCTACAAACTGGTGCCCCAGCGGTGAAGGGGCGGGTGTCCAGCAGCGTTCCTCGTCAATCCGTTTCCTCCACCCATAGGGTGATCTCCCGGGAGGCGGACTCCCCACCGGAAGCGGCGGTGACGGTCACGGAGTACTCGCCCGGGGCCAGGCCGCTGGTGTCCACCCGCACCAGGAATAGGTGCGGGGCTTCCTGGGATTGTTCCACGGTGACCGCCAGCCCGGTCGGGGCGTCCGTGATCGCTACCTCCAGGCCCTCCCCGGCCCCGGTCACCATGGCCACCACCACCGGGGCGCTCCCGGCCTTCACCGCCAGGTAATCGGGGAGGAGGAACAGGTACAGCGGGAGCTCGAAGCCGGTCCCGGCCTGGAAGGAGGCCCCTACGGTCCCTCTCCCGGGGACGGGAGATCCCTGGGCGGTGGCCTGGTACCGGCCGGTACCAGGCCGTGCCGGGCTGGTCAAGTAGGCGAGGCTCCCCCCCACCCCTCGCCCATGCGCCCGCCGGGCGGCCCGGGCGGCCTCCAGGAACGCCTGCTCGAACGAGTTCAGCGCCCGCTCCATGTTCTTATCCCGGCGTTCCTCGTTCCTGGTGGTGATCGCGCGCTGGGAGTGTCTGATGCCCCGCTCGAATAGCTCCCAGGCC
>JAJRVI010000052.1 GCA_024277405.1 Fidelibacterota bacterium | reverse complement strand
GGGTTCCTCTACGGATACCTGACCCGGAGCCCGGAGGCGGGGGTGAACTACGGGGTGGCGGTATCGGCGCTGAAGCAGACCAACCCCGGGGACCTCTGCTGGGCTACGCGGGAGGAGGTGGAGCGGCTCCTTCGGGGCGGAGGTCTGCGAATCGTGCGCTGACCCCACGGGCGTGGGCCCGGGTCGGGCACGTGGGCCGGTCCTCTGGACCGGCGTTTTTCCGTCCGGGTGCGGTTCCTCAGGGTTCCTCGGCGGTCCGTGCCGAGATCGAAGGTGGTGAAAATCCTTTGTGCCCCGAAGGGGGCGGGTTATAATCGCCGCCGGTACGGAGGGTAGCCTTGAAACCAGAAATAAAGAGGGTTCTCGTCTGCAGCGCCTGGCCGTACGGCTCGGGGGTACCACACCTGGGGAACCTCGTCGCCTGCCTCCTATCCGGCGACGTCTTCACCCGTTTCTACCGCATGCTCGGCTATGAGACCCTCCACGTTTCGGGCACCGACGCTCACGGGACCCGGATCGAGTACGAGGCCCACCGCCGCGGCATTTCCCCCAAGGAGCTTGTCGAGGCCGTCCACGCCCGGATCCTCGAGATCATCCGGGGGTTCGATATCGCCATCGATAACTACACCATCACCGAATCCCCAGTGCACATAGAGTTCGTCACCGAGATATACAAGCAGATGGACGCGAACGGTTACATCTTCTCCCGCGAGGAGGAGCGCGCCTACTGCAACGGGTGCGATCGGTTTCTGGCGGACCGGTTCATCATCGGTACCTGTCCGTATTGCGGTTATCCCAACGCCCTGGGCAACCAATGCGAGGCCTGTGGGAGGTTACTCGAGCCCGAACAGCTGCGCGATCCCCGTTGTGCCTTCTGCGGGTCCACGGATATCGTGCGCAGGAAAACGCGCCATTGGTACCTGGATCTGGAGAAGCTCGCCCCGAAGATCCTGGAATACGTCAAGAGCCGGGATTTCCGCGGGAACGTCAAGCTCTTCACCGAGCGCATGATCGAGGCGGGCCTCAAGCCTCGGGCGGTCACCCGGGATATCTCGTGGGGGATCCCCGCGCCGTTCGCGGGCGCCGAGGGGAAGGTGATCTATGTCTGGGCCGAGGCCGCTCTGGGCTACGTCTCCGCGACCATCGAGCACTTCCGGCGACGCGGCGACGAGGAGGGATGGAGGGAATTCTGGTTCGGGGACGAGGTGTGGCAGGTCTATACCCAGGGGAAGGACAACATCCCCTTCCACACCATCTTCTTTCCCGCCCAGCTCCTCGCCTCCGGCCAGGGGTATCACCTCCCCGATCAGATCGCGGCAACGGAATACCTGAACTGGATCGGCGGTGAATCCTTCTCCAAGACCCGGCGGGTGGGGATCTATGCCGACGAGGCGCTGGAGCTCCTGCCCGCCGTTTACTGGCGGTTCTACCTCCTCTACCATCGTCCCGAGACCGCGGACGTGAACTTCTCCTGGGAGGACTTCGATAGCGCGATAAACGCGGTCTTCGTGAACAACATCGCGAACTTCGTCCACCGGGTGCTCTCGTTCGTCTGGTCCAGGTTCGAGGGCCGGGTCCCGGAGGTGCCCACCGAAGGGGTGGTACGGGAGGAGATCCAGCGGGTCTACGGGCATGTCCTTCGCGCGGTGGAGGAGGGCTCCCTGGCGTCTGCCTTGAAGGAGATCGCCAAGCTCTCCGTATTCGGGAACGAGTACTTCCAGCACAAGGCGCCCTGGCAGACGGGGGACGAGGAAGCGGTGGCTTCGGCGGCCCATCTGGCGAAGGCCCTCGCCATCCTGCTGGAGCCCTTCGTCCCCTCCTTCGCAGGCGGGATCCTGGAGACGATGGGGATCGGTCCCCACGGCCTCGCGGACGTGCTGCAGGGGGTGGAGGGGCTGGAGCTCGTCCGCAAGCCTACCCCGCCCCTCGCGCACGTGGATGTGGAGGACCTGAAGCGCCGTTACCGGGAGATGAAGGAGGAGGGATTGGTGAGCATCGAGGAGTTCCAGAAGTTGGAGCTCGTGGTGGGCCGTATCATCTCCGTGGAAGAGATCCCCGGCGCGGATAAACTCTACAAGCTCGCCTTGGACCTCGGCGATCGCAAGGCCCAGGCCGTGGCCGGGATCAAGAAGCACTATCGCCGTGAGGAACTGGTGGGGAAGCTCGTGGCCGTGGTGGCCAACTTGAGGCCGGCCACCATCCGCGGGGTCCGGTCGGAGTGTATGATCCTCGCGGCCTCGGACGGTACCCTTGCCGTCCTGACGCCGGACCGGGAGGTCCGGCCGGGGACGCGGATCCGCTGAGGGAGCGTTGTCCAGGAGCGGGGCGAAAGATAGAATGCAGAGGAGGTCGCCCATGTACGCCATCGTGGAGATACAGGGACATCAATACGTGGTGGAAGAGGGGGCTGTGGTAGAGCACGAGCTCATCCGGGGGGTGCAGCCCGGCGAGCGGGTGGTGTTCGACCGGGTTCTCCTCCTGCGGAACGGCGAGGGGATCGAGATCGGGCGGCCCTACGTGGAGCGGGTGCAGGTAGTGGGCGAGGTGGAAGCGGTGGGGAAGCGGCCCAAGGTCCTGATCCAGCGCTTCCGCCCCAAGAAGGGGTACCGGCGCTTGAAGGGGCATCGGCAACCCTTCATGCGCACGCGCATCGTCTCCATAGAGAGGACCTGATATGGTGGAGGTGCGCATCGAGCGTGACGAGGAGGGGAGGATTCGCTCCGTCTCCCTGAAGGGGGACGGGGGGGCAGAGGGCCTGGCTGCCCTCGCACTGGTCGAGGCCCCTCTGTTGGGCATGCGTTACTATCTGCACCTCTCTCCCGTGGCGAGCCGCGAGGAGGAAGGACTCTCATACGTCGTCGACCGATCCGACCCCTTCCTGGATAGGGAGCTGGACGCCATCCTGGAGACGATGCTCCTCGGGCTGCGGGCCCTGGAACGTGATCGCCCCGGGAGCGTAGTGGTCCGGGAGGTCGGGCTCGACGTCAAGGTGTGATAAGGAGGAGGTGATCCTATGGCCCACAAATCGAGTCAGGGCTCCACGCAGAACACCCGCGACTCCCCGGGTAAGCGTCTCGGCATCAAGCGGTTCGGCGGCGAGCTCGTATGGCCCGGCTGCATCATCGTCCGCCAACGGGGTACCCGTTTCTGGCCGGGCAAGAACGTGGGCATGGGCCGGGACTTCACCCTGTACGCCAAGGTGAAGGGCTACGTGCAGTTCGCCGGCCGCAAGCGCCGCTACGTGAACGTGATCCCGGCGGAGGAGGCCCCTGAGGCCTGATGTGTGGATAGACGAGGCCAAGATCCACGTCGCCGGGGGGCGGGGGGGCGACGGGCTCATCAGCTTCCATCGCACCAAGTACAACCCCTTGGGGACCCCGGACGGTGGGCACGGCGGCGACGGGGGAGACGTTATCCTGGAGGCTACCCGTTCCATGAACACCCTCCTCCATTTCAATCACCAGGTCCATTTCCGCGCCGGGGATGGGGGGCCGGGCGGGCCCAACAAGCGCCAGGGGAAGCGGGGGAGGGACTTGGTGATCCCCGTCCCGGTGGGGACCGTCGTCCGTGACCTCCACACCGGGGAGGTCATCGCCGACCTCTGTGAGGAAGGGATGCGGGTTGTGGTCGCCCGTGGGGGAAGGGGCGGCCGGGGGAACAGCGCCTTCGTCTCCAATCGCTGGAAGGGGCCCAGGATCCGGGAGCTCGGGGAGCCGGGGGAGGAGCGCTGGCTCAAGTTGGAATTGCGCCTCCTCGCCGATGTGGGGATCGTGGGTTTCCCCAACGTGGGCAAGTCCTCCTTCCTCTCGCGGGTCTCCCGCAAGAAGGTGAAGGTGGCGCCGTATCCCTTCACCACCCTTGAGCCGCACCTGGGGGTGGTGGAGGTGGACGGGAGGAGCTTCGTCCTCGCCGACCTCCCCGGGTTGGTGGAAGGGGCCCATGAGGGAAGGGGGCTCGGGGACCGGTTCCTGCGCCATGCGACCCGGGCGCGCGTCCTCCTCCACATGGTGGACCTCGCCGGCGTGGAGGGCCGCGATCCCCTGGAGGACTACCTCGCCATCCGCCGCGAGCTCGAGGCCTGGGAGGAGCTCCGGGACAAGCCGGAGGTGGTGGCGGGAAACAAGATCGACCTCCTCACGCCGCAGGAGCTCTCCCGACGTATCACCCGGTTCCGCGAGGCCGGGGTGGAGATACACCCCATCTCGGTGATCACCGGGGATGGCGTGGGGGAGCTGCTGCGGCTCCTCGTCCGGAAGCTGGACGAGGTGCCGCGGGAGGTCCCCAGGGCGGGTCCCACGACGCGCACGTGGAAACTCGTCCCCCGGCGGGGCTTCCGTATCGCCCGGGAGGACGGGGTTTGGGTGGTGGAGGGGGCCGAGGTGGAGCGCCTCGGGCGCCTGGATCTCTCCACCGAGGACGCCCGGGTGTACCTGGAGGAACAGCTCGAACGTATGGGGGTCTTCCGGGCCCTCAAACGGGCCGGGTGGCAGGGGGAACCGATAAGGATCGGGCGGGTCGAGGTGGAGTTTGAACTTGAGGGGTAAGGTGGGGCTCTTCGGCGGGGCGTTCAACCCCATCCACGTGGGGCACCTAAGGGTGGCCGAGGAGGCCCTTAGGCAATTCGGCCTCGCGAAGGTGATCTTCATCCCCACCGCTTGCCCGCCTCACAAGGAGGTGGACGTACCCGCCGAATTGAGATACCGCATGGTGGAACTCGCCGTGCGTGGACACCCGGGGTTCGAGGTCTCGCGGATCGAGATGGAGACCGAGGGTCCCGCCTATACGGTGGACACCGTACGCACGATGTTGCGGCGCTATCCCCAGGGGGTGGCCTATATCGTGGGGGCGGACGCGTTCCTTGGGCTCCCATCGTGGAAGGAGGCGGATGAGCTCCTGGGGCTCTGTCCGTTTATAATTGCCCCTAGGCGGGGGATCGATCCGGGGGCCCTGAGGCGGCCTCCCCTGGACCGGGCGGAGATCCACCTCATCCGTATGGATCCGGTGGAGATCTCGTCCTCGGAGATCCGGCGGCGGTATCGGGAGGGGCTTCCCGTGAAGGGCCTGGTCCCCGAGGAGGTGGACCGGTTCATCCGTGCAAACGGAATCTATCGCTAGCGTGGTCCCGAGCTGCGTTCGCGGCTAAAATCCTCAAGCGGAAAGGGGGTCGGTGGTATAAAGAAGAGGTTTCGCGTAAACGAAGAGATCCGGGCACGAGAGGTCCTTCTCATCGACGAGGACGGCAGGAACCTCGGGGTTGTGCCGCGCGAGCGGGCGTTGGAGCTGGCCCAGGAACGGGGGTTGGACTTGGTGGAGGTCGCTCCGGAACACAACCCCGTGGTGTGCAAGATCGTGGACTACGGGAAGTACCTCTACCAGCTCGAGAAACGGGAGAAGAAACAGAAGAAGCCGGCGAAGCTGAAGGAGGTCAAGTTCACGATCCAAACCGGCGAACACGATTTCCAGACGAAGCTCGAGCGGATACGGGAGTTCCTGGAAGAGGGGAGCAAGGTGCGGGTGACGGTCTTCTTTAAGGGCCGTCAGATCATCCATCTGGACAGGGGGAGGCAGTTGCTCGCCCGGGTAGCGGAAGAGCTCCGGGACATCGCCAAGGTGGACCAGGATCCCCTCTCCAAGGGGAGGACGCTCCAGATGCTGTTGAGCCCGTTGCGCACCAAAGGAGGAGGCTCATGAAGCGCAAGAAGAAGACCCACAAGGCAGCGGCCAAGCGCCTGAAGGTGAACGCCGCGGGGAGGATCTTCCGGATGCGGGCCCGGTATCAACACAAGCTCACGAAGAAGCGGCCCCAGTACAAGCGTCAGGCCCGCCGGAAGGTGGAGGTCACTGGGGCCGAGCGGAAACGGCTCATCAAGGTGCTCAACATGCCGTGACGCCCCGAGGGCGCCGTCGGGGCGAAGGAGGTAGATCATGCGCGTCAAAGGTGGAATCGTCCATGCTCGCCGTCGCCGCAAGATCCTGAAACAGGCCAAGGGCTTCCAGGGGAAGCGCAAGAGCTGTTGGCGGATAGCCAAGCAGGCCGTGGTCAAGGCCCGGCTCCACATGTACGTCTCGCGCAAGCTGCGGAAGCGCAACATGCGCCGCCTGTGGCAGATCCGCATCGGGGCCGCGGCCCGCCAGCACGGCCTGTCCTATTCGAAGTTCATGGGGGGACTCCGGAGGGCCGGGGTGGAGATCAACCGCAAGGTCCTGGCGGACCTCGCGATCCGCGACCCCGAGGCCTTCGCCGCGTTATGCGAGCTGAGCAAAAACGCGTGAGGACTTTTCAGGACCTCATCCTCGCCCTGCACGAGTACTGGCGGGATCGTGGGTGCGTGATCTTCGAGCCCTACGATGTGGAGAAGGGGGCGGGGACCTTCAATCCCGCCACCTTCTTCGGGTGTCTGGGGCCGGATCCGTGGCGGGTGGCCTACGTCGAGCCCTCCCGCCGCCCCACCGACGGCCGTTACGGGGAGAACCCCATCCGCTTGCGCCTCCATCATCAGTACCAGGGGATCCTGAAGCCACCGCCCCCCGACATCCAGGACCTGTACCTCGGGTCGCTGGAGTACGTGGGGATCGAGCTGCGGGACCACGATGTGAAGTTCTCCGAGGACGATTGGGAGTCGCCGACGCTCGGGGCATGGGGGGTGGGGTGGCAGGTGTGGCTCGACGAGATGGAGATCACCCAGTTCACCTACTTCCAGCAGATGGGAGGGATAGATCTGGATCCCGTCTCGGTGGAGCTCACCTACGGCCTCGAGCGGATCGCCCTCTTCCTCCAGGGGGTGGAATCGGCCTTCGACCTCAAATGGAGCGAGGACGTCAGATACGGTGAGATCTGGCACGAGAAGGAGCGCCAGTTCTCCGTCTACAACTTCGAGGCGGCCGACGTGGAGCGGATCCGGCGGATGTTCGCGTTGGCGGAGGCCGAGGCCAAAAGCTGCCTCGAGAGGGGCTTGGTGTTCCCGGCCTACGATCACACCCTCCACTGTTCCCACCTGTTCAACGTGCTGGATGCCCGGGGGGCGATATCCGTGGCGGAACGCGAATCCTTTATAGCCCGCATCCGGGAGCTCGCCCGAGCCTGTGCGCAGGGCTATCTGAAACTCCTGGAGGAGCGCCGTGCCCGAGTTCTTGCTTGAGGTAGGCACCGAGGAGCTCCCCGCCCTGGACGCCCCGCGCCTGGCCGAGGCGCTGGGGAGGTTTCTCTCCGAAGCCCTGGCCGCGGAGCGCCTCGGTTTCGAGGCGGTGGAGGTCTTCTGGACGCCGCGCCGCTTGGCGGTCCTCGTCCGCGGACTCGCCGGACGCCAGGCGGATCTGGTGGAGGAGGTCCGGGGACCGGCGGCAGCGGTGGGCCTGGACGCCGAGGGGAAGCCCACCCAGGCGGCTTTGGGGTTCCTGAGGAAGTACGGCGCTTCCCCCGGGGATCTCCGGCGGAAGAAGGTGGGGGAGAAGGAGTACCTGTTCCTGGAGGTGCGCACGCCGGGGAAGCCCGCCCGCGATGTGCTCGTGGAGCTGATCCCCCGGGCCATCCGTTCCCTCCCCTGTCGGAAGATGATGCGCTG
>JAJRVI010000051.1 GCA_024277405.1 Fidelibacterota bacterium | reverse complement strand
CATCCGAGCCCCCGCCTCCCGGCCGGGCGCACCACCCTCCAGGTGATCGCTTCCGAGCCCGTGGGGGATGAGGCCCTGCACGGCTTCGCGTCCGACGTCCCCATCCCCCTGTTCCCCACCTCCTTCACCACCCCCGGCTTCCCGGTGTTGGACACGAACGGGACGCGGTTCATCTCCCAGGTCCGGGATTGGCTCCGGGCCAACGTCCCCGCAGCTTCCTGGGACGAGGAGCGGGCGGAGTTCCGGGTGGAGCGGCCCGCGGCCAACCAGCCCCCCACAGCGCGGTTCACCTTCTCCCCGACGAGCCCCCGGGTCGGCGATGCCGTGCGGTTCGACGCCTCGGCGAGCTCTGATCCCGACGGGACCATCGTCCAGTACCTCTGGGACTTCGGCGATGGGGCCACCGGGACGGGGAGGATCGTGACCCACACCTACGGAACGGCGGGGACCTACACCGTTCGCCTCACCGTCCGCGACGACGATGGGGCCACCGACACCGAGGCGGCGACGGTGGCGGTGGGCGCCGCGCCGGCCCCGGGCCCCGGGCCCCTGCCGGGCATGCCCACCCTGGATAAGGCCGGCATCTACGTGTGGGGCGATCCCCAGGACCACTGGCACATCACCGTCTACGCGCCCCCGGAATGGACATCGCCCCGGGTGTTCGAGGTCACCATAGAGGCTACGGCCAGATTGGACCTCCTCGCGGTGTCGAGCGGTGCCCCCGGCCCCGCGGTATCGGCTTCTAAGATCACATGGAATGGCTCAATCCCGCCCGGCACCTGGTACGATCTCTCATTCGATTTGGAGGGCACTTACATGCAACTTACCCTTTATCTCGATACTGATGGAGATGGGGTGGCGAAGCCCCGTCGGACACGCGAAGCCTTAAAAATGGTTTATCTACGGCAATGTAAAGTTACCACACCCACGAATCCCATGGTGCTCTTTGCTCCCCGTGGATATGAACGCCTATTGCCTTCCCAAAACTTCACGGTCGCTTATTGCATAAGCGGAACTTTTCCTAGATGTACTTATATCAAATGGTCGATAAAGTACTTAGAGGAAAATGCCGGCTGCCGCTAATGAAGAAAGAGGCTGAAAGCGGGGCCCCATGCGGGCCCCGCTTTTAACAACACACGACGCCCGCGAATTCGGCGACGTGAAAGCTCAGACCCTCGTATAATGTGGTGTGAGAACGCTGCGTTTAGGCAAAAAACAGCTTTATTAGGGGGTGATGTATGGCAGCGAAGCGGGCTCTTGTTCTTGTCGGTCTGACCACCTTCTTGGGGGCGGTCTCGTTGGCCATCTCGGATGTGCATGGGACTTTCGACGTCACAGTGACGCTTCTTCCCTCCCTAGAGCTCTATAGGGCCGAGCTCGAGCTCGCCACCACCCTTGCCGGATGGGAGGTTACCTCGGAATCCAAATTCTATAGCACGGGTTGGAGGTATCAGAACTTCTACATCGATGGTGCCCTGGGGGATTTCGAGGTCTGGGGCAAGGTTTACTTCCACGCGCAGGATGTGCGTTATCAGAAGTCGTGGATCAACCTCGAGCTGCCCCTTCCCGGTGAGGATAACTACATGCGCTTCAGCGTGAATCATTGGGCGAGCGTGGACGACTATTTCTCCAGCGATGTGAGCATGTTCGGCCCCTGGCCGTGTTTGGTGTGGTGGGAAACCCTTTTACCGTGGGATGAAAAGCGAGCTAGTTACGAAAACGAAAAGCTCTGTGTACAGGGACCGGTAGTGAGTTATTGGCCCACGAGCCCTACTAGCTACGTCACGCTGAATGTGGGCGCGCCCTATCCCGATCCACGATTCTTGGTCTACATCACGGGCGACGCGTTCACCGCACTTCAGGCGGAACTCGGGCCCGATTTCTGGGACGATCTCGTGGGGAAAACGATCTGTGTCTGCGGGACCATCAAGGATTACAAGGGGGACCCGGAGATCGCCCTTTACGACACTGCCGACGCGGAGGGCTTCCACGTCGGGGCGTGCTGTGCCGAGCCGAACAGCGGGTTAGGTCCGTTGATGATCTACCGCACCAAGGTCGCCTGGGAACCCATCACCCTGACCGTCGACTTCTTCGATTGTTGTGAGGGGATCGCTTTTAAGAAGCTGGAGCTGGATCTCTCGGATATGGTCGGGTGTTGTGGGTTCCTCTGGAACGCGGGCCTGAGCTTCACCAAGTGTCACGGTTTCGAAGAACTGTACGTTAATTTCAAGGAAATACCCTTCCCCTGTTGTGACATTACGCTCGAGGCGAACGTGATCCTCAGTGTGGACGGAAAGATGGTGTCCATTAAGCCCAACTGGCAGGGCCTCGTCACCGGTTGCCTCGAGGTCTACGGCGACGTTCAGTGGGCCGATGAGACGCTCCAGGGCTTCGCGCTCTACGGCTTCTCCATCGAGTGCGCGATCGATCCGGTGAGCATCAGGGCCGTGACCGCGTTCGATCCGGACAAGGTCGAGGACATGACCGACGTGAGCTTCTACACCGGCGAATTCGAGTACCTGGAGCTCGCGTACACCGGCAGCGGCTGCTGCGGAGGCGATCTTACCTTCACCAGCGAGTTCTGGTTCGGGAGCGGGGGGCTCCTTTTCGATCTCCAGCGCACCCGGTTCAACCTGGAGTTCCCCATTTACGATGGCTTCACCGTCGTCATCAAAGGGCAATGGGATTTCTCGGAGCCCTCGCCCCTGGACTGGTTCGACATCGGTTGGAAGGTGGAGTTCTAGCTCCCCGGTTTCACGGTCTGACGATCTTTCGGAACGGGGAAGCGGCGGGGATTACCCCGCCGCTTTTCTCCACCTCCATACCCTTCTTCTAACGGGGCTCATCCCTCCACCAGGCTCCGCACGGTGCGGAGGTTCACCACGTCCGCTTCCTCCCCGTCGAGCTCCTCCTTGGGGGTCTCGAGGATGAACGGGAGCCTTCGCAACGAGGGGTGGTTCACCACCAGTCGGAACCCGTCCAATCCGATCTCTCCGCGGCCGATATGGGCGTGACGGTCCTTGTGTGAGTCGAAGGGGTGGACGGAATCGTTGAGGTGTACGAGCCATAAGCGATCGAGCCCGATTTTCTCGTCCAGCTCGGCCAAGGTTTCCCCGAGGCCCTCCGGCGTCCGTAGCTCGTACCCCGACGCGAACGCGTGACACGTATCGAAGCAGATCCCCAGGCGCTCGCTCCCTCCCGCGCGCTCGATGATCTCCGCGAGCTCCTCAAACCGCTTCCCCACCGTGTCGCCGGCCCCGGCGGTGAGCTCCAGCATGAGGCGCACGTCCGGGAACCGCCCCCACTCAGGGGAATCCTGGAGCCGGAGGAGGGCCTTCACCACCCGGGAGATCCCCCGTTCCATGCCGGTTCCCTTGTGAGAGCCGAGGTGCGTGACCACATCGGGGATCCCGAGCTCCCCCGCGCGCCTCACCTCCTCCCGGAGCGAGGCCAACGATTTCTCCCACAGGGCCGGATCCGGGCTCGCGAGATTGAGGAGGTAGGAGGTGTGGATCACGAAGTACCTCACGCGGGACGCCTTCCACCGCGCCCGGAAGGCCCCGGCCTCGTCGGGATCCAGGGGTTTCATCTTCCAGGACCGAGCGGAATGGGAGAAGATCTGGACCGCGTTTATCCCCAGGCGTTCGGCCTCGTCGAGCACCGCGGGGAAGCCCTTGCCGATGGAGAGATGACATCCCAATAAGAGTTCACCCTCACCTGGACTCATCAGGGGTCACCCGCCTTTGGTGACATGGCGTCGCACGATGATACCGCTTCGGCTCGCATCGTGGGCAAAGACCGAGGTCGGGGATATGAGGAGAGGAGGTCGGTGACGGCGTCTCAAGCCCGGAGGATCCCGCGCTCAGCTTCGACTGGGGCGAGCCCCTCCCGACACTCCGGAGGGCCTCCGGACATTTTGCTCCTGAGCAATAACCCGTCGTTCATAGCCGATCGCTCACTTCGATCACGCGTTCCGTCCGCAGCAGTGTTTGTACTTTTTCCCCGAACCGCAGGGGCAGGGATCGTTGCGTCCCACCTTTTTCTGGGCCTTCTTGGGCGCGGTGGCGGTCGCCGCCGCGGCCCCGCCCGGGCCCGCCCCGGGGACCGCGGTGGATGCCACCGGGCGCGGCAACGGTGGCCGGGCCGCGCGGCCCCGTGCCCTGCCCGCTGGGATCGTCGGCGCCTCGCGGATCACGAGCCGCGGCGAGAGCAGGAACCGCACCACCTGCTCCTCCGCCCGGAGGATCATCTCCTGGAAGAGCCGGTGCGCCTCGCGCTTGAACTCGATCAGGGGATCCCTCCCGCCGTACGCCCGGAGGTGTATCCCCTCGCGCAGGTCGTCCAGCTCCAGGAGGTGCTGGCGCCAGTTCTCATCCACCGTGCGCAGGATCACCAGCCGCGCCAGGGTGGGGAAGTGGGGGGAGAGCCGTTCCCGTTGGGTCTCTAGCTGCGCGATGAGGAGCTCCCGCACCCGCTCCACGAGGTCCTCGTAGTCGTCCGCCCTCGCCAGCTCCTCGGGCGCCGGGGGCACCGCGAGCACCTGGGAGAGCTCCCGGGAGAGGCCCT
>JAJRVI010000050.1 GCA_024277405.1 Fidelibacterota bacterium | reverse complement strand
CGGACATCCGCAAGTTCCGTCCCCCGGACCCCTACCACGGCAAGGGCATCCGCTACGCCGACGAGGTGTTGCGGCTGCGGCCGGGCAAGGCGTGGGTGAAGGCAGGATGAAGACGCGGGGCTGGAGCCGCAACGAGCGCAGGAAGATCCGGCACCGCCGCGTCCGGAAGAAGGTCACGGGGACACCGGAGCGGCCGAGGCTCTTCGTGTTCAAGTCGCTACGGCACATCTACGCCCAGATCATCGACGATTCCCCGCCCCAAGGGAGCCGCACGTTGGTGGCCGCTTCCACCCTGGATCCCGAGCTCCGCGAGCGGATAAAGTCCGATAACATCGAGGCCGCCCGGGAGGTGGGGAAGCTGATAGCGCGGCGGGCCTTGGAGAAGGGGATAAAGAAGGTCGTCTTCGACAGGGGCGGCTATCCCTACCATGGCAAGGTCAAGGCCTTGGCCGAGGCCGCCAGGGAGGAGGGGCTGGAGTTCTGATGAGAAGCATAACGGTGGAGCCACAGAGGGTCATCAACGAAGTGATCGAGATCCGCCGCGTGGGAAAGGTGACCAAGGGCGGAAAGCGCATGAAGTTCCGCGTGGTGGTGGTGGCCGGGGACGGCCAGGGCCACGTGGGCGTGGGGATCGGGAAGTCCATCGAGATCCCCCAGGCGATCCAACAGGGCATCAGGGACGCGCTGCGAAACCTGGTGGAGGTCCCGGTGGTGAACGGGACCATCCCCCACGAGATCATCGGCGAGTTCAAGGCCGCCCGGGTCCTCCTCAAGCCCGCCTATCCCGGCACCGGGGTGATCGCCGGGCGGACGGTGGGGGCGGTGTGCCGGGCCGCCGGGATCCGGGACATCCTCACCAAGGCCCTGGGCTCCACCAACCCCCTGAACCTCGCCCGGGCCACCATCGAGGGGCTCTCCCGCCTGCGCACCCCGGAGAAGGTCGCCGAGATCCGGGACAAGCCGGTGGAGGAGATCCTAGGGGTGGAGCCCGAAGAGGAAGAGAAGACGGAGGGCGAACATGCGGGGACTGCATAACCTGAGGCCTACCCCCGGCGCGGTGAAGCGGGAGAAGCGCATCGGCCGCGGCTACGGCTCCGGCCACGGGGGGCACGAGTCCACCCGGGGCACCAAGGGCCAGAAGTCGCGGTCCGGGGGCGGAGTGCGTCCCACGTTCGAGGGCGGCCAGACCCCGTTCTGGATGCGGTTCCCAAAGCGGGGGTTCGTGAACCCCCTGCGGATCGAATACGCCATCGTGAACGTGGGGACGCTGGAGCGTTACTTCGAGGCCGGCGATGTGGTGACCCCGGAGGTGTTGCTCGAACGGGGGATCGTCAAGGACCTCAAGGACGGCCTCAAGGTCCTCGGGGACGGCGAGCTCACCAAGGCCCTCACCGTTCGGGCCCACAAGTTCTCGAAGACGGCGCGGGAGAAGATCGAGGCCGCCGGGGGGAAGGCGGAGGAGGTCTAGTTGTTCGAGCGGATACGCGGGGTATTCGCCGTTCCGGAGCTGAGACAGCGGATCATCTATACCCTCTTAATGCTCTTGGTGTTCCGCATCGGGGTCCACATCCCCGTTCCCGGGGTGGACGCCAAGTTCTTCGCCGAGGCGCTTTCCCGGATGTGGGGGGGCTTCTTCCAGTTCCTCTCCATGTTCACCGGCGGGGGCCTGCGTCAGTTCTCGCTGTTCGCCCTGGGGGTGATCCCCTACATCAACGTTTCCATCATCATGTCGCTCCTCGTGGCCGTCTTCCCCAAACTGAAGGAACTCCAACAGCAGGGGCGTGAGGGGCGAAAGATCCTCACCAAATACACCCGGTGGGGCACGGTGGGGATGGCGGCGATCATGTCCGTGGGCTACGCCATGCTCGCCGTGAACGCCGGCGCCGCCACGCCCAGCGTGCTGTTTTTCATCAACGCCATCATCGGGATGACCACGGGCTCCATCTTCCTGATGTGGATCGGCGAGCGCATCACCGAGAACGGGATCGGAAACGGGATTTCCATGATCATCATGGCGGGGATCATCGCCCGCTACCCCGCCTACATCGGGCAGCTCTTCGCCGACATCAGCGCCGGCGAACTTAGCCCCCTGTGGTTGCTCGTGTTCCTCGTGCTCTTCGTGGTGATGATCGCCGCGGCCTCGATCCTCCAACAGGGACAACGTAAGCTCACCGTCCAGTACGCCAAGCGGACCGCGGGGCGCAGGATCTACGGGGGGCACACCGCCCAGCTCCCCATCCGGGTGAACCAGGGCGGCGTCATCCCCATCATCTTCGCCCTGGCGGTGCTCCAGCTCCCGTCGGTGGTCCTGCGGGCGGTGCCCGCCACCGAGCCCTACGCGCGGTTCTTCACGCCGCCGCATCCCCTCTACCTCGGGCTCTACGCCCTCCTCATCATCTTCTTCGCCTACTTCTACTCCTCCATCATCTTCGATCCGAACGACATCGCGAAGAACCTGCGGGACGCGGGCGGGTTCATCCCCGGGGTGCGCCCCGGGAACCCCACGGCCGCCTACCTCCAGGAGGTGAGCAACCGCATCCTGCTCGTGGGTGCCCTCTTCCTCACCGCCATCGCCATCCTCCCGTACGTGGTGGGGGCGGTGAGCGGGGTGGGCGCGGGGACCCTGCTCTGGCTGGGGGGGACCTCCCTCCTCATCGTGGTGGGCGTCGGCCTTGACACCATCATGCAGATCGAGGCGCACCTCGTGATGCACCACTACGAGTCCCTCATCAAGGGGGCCGGGGCGGCCTTCCTGGGGAGGCGGCGGTGAACCTGGTGTTGCTCGGTCCCCCCGGGGCGGGAAAGGGGACCCTCGCGGCCCGGTTGGTGGAGGCCTTCGGGTTCGTGCACCTCTCCACCGGGGACATCCTGCGGGAGGAGGTGAAGAAGGGCTCCGAGCTCGGGAAGCTCGCCAAGGGCTACATGGAACGCGGGGAGCTCGTCCCGGACGAGGTGATCCTGGGGATGGTCCGGGAACGGGTGGACGGGGAGACCGATGGGTTCCTGTTCGACGGCTTCCCCCGCACCATCGCCCAGGCCGAGGGCCTGGAGGAGATCCTCCCCGTGCACCTCGTGATCTACCTCGAGCTCCCGGAGGAAGAGGTGGTAAGGCGGCTCTCGGCCCGGAGGGTATGCAAGAACTGCGGCGCCAACTACAACCTCATCACCCAGCCCCCCAAGGCCCCCGGCGTATGTGACCGCTGCGGGGGCGAGCTCTACCAGCGCCCCGACGATCGGGAAGATGTGATCCGGAACCGGTTCCGGGTGTACCTCGAGCAATCGGCCCCCCTCATCGACTACTACGAGGGGAAGGGGATCCTGCGGCGCGTGGACGCCTCCCTCTCCCCGGACGAGGTGTTCCACCGGGTAGCGGAGGTCCTGCGGGGATGATCGTGTTGAAGACCGAGAAAGAGATCGAGCTCATGGCCGAGAACGCGGAGATCCTCCGCGACATCCTCGTGGAGCTCGCCCTCAAGGCCGTCCCGGGGACGACCACCGCCCAGCTCGAGCGCCTGGCGGCGCGGCGGATCCGGGAGGCGGGGGCGAGATCGGCCTTCAAGGGCTACACCGATGAGCTCCACCGGGTCCCATATCCCGCGGTACTTTGCGCCTCCCTGAACGAGGAGGTGGTCCACGGGATCCCCTCCGACGAACGGGTCCTCCGGGAAGGGGACGTCCTCTCGTTGGACCTCGGGTTCGTGCGCCGGGGTTACTACGCCGACGCCGCCATCACCGTGGGGATCGGGGAGGTGTCGGCGGAGGCCGAGAGGATGATGGAGGTCGGACGAGAGGCCTTGAGGAGGGCGATTGAATCGGCTACCATGGGGCGCCGTCTCTCGGATTTATCTCATGTCATAAACCTTACCGTCCGCGAGGCGGGCTACTTCGTGGTGAAGGAATACACCGGCCACGGTATCGGCCGGGAACTCCACGAGGATCCGCGGGTGTTGAACTTCGGCCCCCCGGGTCGGGGTCCGGTGCTCAGGGCGGGGATGGTCCTGTGCATCGAGCCGATGGTGAAGGGGGACGATCTCCCCCTGCGCACCAAGGAGGACGGTTGGACCGCCGTCACCCGGACGGGGAGCCTATCGGTGCATTATGAGGAGATGGTGGCCATCACCCCGGAGGGACCCCGGGTCCTGACGGGTTGGATCTGGGAGGAGTTTTGCCGAAGAAAGACCTTATCCGCATGCGCGGCGAAGTGATCGAGGCGCTGCCGGATTCGATGTTCCGGGTGCGCCTGGATAACGGACATGTGGCGCTGTGTGTGATCTCGGGCAAGATGCGCAAGCACTTCATCAAGGTCGTGGTGGGGGACAGGGTGGTGGTGGAGTTCACCCCCTACGACCTGAACCGTGGCCGGATCGTCTACCGCGAGGGGTGAAGGGACATGAAGGTACGGAGCTCCGTGAAGCCGAGATGCGAGAAGTGCAGGGTGGTCCGCCGCCATGGGCGGCTGTGGGTCATCTGTGTGAACCCCAAGCACAAGCAGAGGCAGAAATGAGGAGGAGGACCGATGGCACGGATCGCGGGCGTTAACCTACCGGCGAAGAAGCGGATCGACATCGCCCTCACCTACATCTACGGGATCGGGCGCTCCCGGGCGAGGGAGATCCTGGAGAGGACCGGGATCGATCCCGCCAAAAAGGTGATCGACCTCACCGACCAGGAGGTGGCGGCGCTGCAGCGGGCGGTGGAGGAGTACAAGGTCGAGGGCGACCTCCGCCGCGAGGTCCAGATGAACATCAAACGGCTCATCGACATCGGCTGTTACCGGGGGATCCGTCACCGGGTGGGGTTGCCCGTCCGGGGGCAACGCACCCGTTCCAACGCCCGCACCTGGAAAGGTCCTCGTCCCGACAAGGCCGGCCGCAGGAAGAGGAAGTAAGCCATGGCGAGGCGAACGGCTCGACGCAGAAAGAAGGCGGTAAAGCTCGAACGGGCTCGGGTTCACATCCACTCCACCTTCAACAACACGATCCTCACGCTCACCGATCTCGATGGGAACGTGATCACGTGGAAATCCCCGGGCACGGTGGGCTTCTCCGGCTCGCGCAAGGGCACCCCCTACGCGGCCCAGGTGGCCTGCCAGGCGCTGGTGAAGGAGATGAAGGAGTTCGGGATAAAGTCGGTGGTCGTCACCGTGAACGGGGCCGGCCCCGGGCGCCAGGCGGTGATCCAGACGTTGAAATCCGCGGGGATCCAGGTGGAAGAGGTCAAGAACGTGACCCCCACGCCCCACAGCTAGGGAGGGGAAGACCATGGGCAGGTATACGGGACCCAGATGCAGGCTGTGCCGCAGGGAGGGGACGAAGCTCTTCCTCAAGGGGGATCGCTGCTATTCGGACAAGTGCGCCATGAACCGGCGGTCGTATCCGCCGGGCCAGCACGGCCGTTACCGCCGCCGCCTCACCGGCTACGCCATCCGCCTCCGGGAGAAGCAGAAGCTCAAGCGGATCTACGGCGTCCGGGAGGAGCAGTTCCGCCGCTACGTGGAAGAGGCCCAAAAGGTGAAGGGGCGGACCGGTACAGCGCTCCTCAAGATCCTCGAGGAGCGGCTCGACAACGTGGTGTACCGCGCGGGATTCGCCGTCTCCCGGGCTCAGGCGCGTCAGCTCGTCGCCCATGGACACTTCCTCGTCAACGGGCGCGTCACCGATATCCCCTCTTACCGCGTGGAGCCCGGGGACGTGATCGAGGTCAAGTCCCAATCCAAGGACAAGCTGCGCGAGCTCATCAAGGATGCGGCGGAGAAGCGCAACGTCCCCAGCTGGCTCACCCGGGATCTCGAGAACCTCAGGATCCAGGTGAACTCCGAGCCCGCTGAGGAGGACCTCGACAAATCCATCGATACTAACCTGATCGTGGAGTTCTACTCGAGGTGATGATGGAGTTCATCTATCCGGAGAAGATCACGTGGGAGGAGCACGACGACCGCTATGGGCGCCTGGTGGTGGAGCCCCTGGAGCGGGGGTACGCCACGACGTTGGGGAACTCCCTCCGGCGGATCCTCCTCTCCTCCATCCCCGGCGCCGCCGTGGTGCGGGTCTCGTTCGCCGGCAAATACCATGAGTACGACACCATCGAGGGCGTCCGGGAGGACCTCCTCAACATCATCCTCAACATCCGCGGCCTCGCCATTCGCGTCGACGGGGACGAGCTCCGGCGGCTCTACCTGAACGTGCAGGGTCCGGCCGAGGTCCGCGCCAAGGACATCGAGGTCCCCGACGGCGTCGAGATCGTGAATCCCGACCACTACATCGCCACCCTGAACGAGGACGGACGCCTCGAGGTGGAGATGGAGGTGGAGGTGGGGCGGGGGTTCCGTTCGGCGGACGATAACAAACGCGAGGACGCCCCGGTGACCCTGATCCCCATCGACTCCGATTTCTCCCCCATCGAGAAGGTGAACTTCCAGGTGGAGGAGACCCGGGTCGGAGGGCGGTCCGGGTACGAACGCCTGGTGCTGGAGATCTGGACCAACGGCGCCGTCACCCCGAAGGAGGCGCTGGAGGAAGCCGTGTCCATCCTCCAGGAGCACCTCGTCCGCCTCTCCCGGGGGACGGTGGAGGAGGCCGCGGCGGAGGCGCCCGCGGAGGAGCTCCCGGAGGAGCTGGAGAAGCCCCTCGCCGAGCTCGGGTTCGAGGCCCGGGCGTGCAATCTCCTCAAGGAGGCGGGGGTCATCACCCTCAAGGACCTCCTCTCCCGCACCGTGGAGGAGCTCCTGGATATCCACGGCTTCGGCGAGAAGACGCTGGAGAAGGTGGAGGAGAAGTTGAAGGAAATGGGCTACCGGCTTCGCTCCGAGAAGGAGGCCCGTGATGCGGCATAGGCGCAAGGTGGCGAAGCTCTCCATGGAGAAGTCCCGCCGCGAGGCGGTGCTCCGCAACCAGGCCAAGGCCCTGATCATCCACGGCAAGGTGGACACCACCCCCGCCCGGGCGCGGGCGACCCAGCAGCTGGTGGAACGATTGGTGACCTGGGCCAAGCGCGGCGACCAGGCCGCCCGGCGCATGGCGTTCGCGGTGCTTCAGGACAAGGAGGCGACCACCAAGCTCTTCGAGGAGATCGGTCCCCGGTACAAGGACCGTCCGGGCGGCTACACCCGGGTCCTGAAGATGGGGCCCCGCCGGGGGGACGGGGCGGAGACCGCCCGCCTCATGTGGGTCTGAGATGAAGAAGGCGATCGGCGTGCCGGACCTCCCCACCGCGGGTCCTTATTCCCCGGCGATCCGCGCCGGGGATTTCCTGTTTATCTCGGGCCAGATCCCCGTGGACACCGCGGGAAACCTCGTCCCCGGGGGGATCGAGGAGCAGACCCGGCGGGCCATGGAGAACATGAAGCTGGTCCTGGCCGCCGCCGGGGCCTCCCTCAAGGATCTGGTCAAGGTCACGATCTACCTCGTCGACATGGACGACTTCACCGCGGTGAACCGCGTCTACGGGAGTTACTTCGACCTCGAGCCCCCGGCCCGGGCGTGTGTGGCGGTGAAGGAACTGCCCAAGGGCGCCCGGGTGGAGATCGAGGCGATCGCCTACGTGGGCGGTTGAGCCCTCACCCCTCAGCCAAGAAGCCCGCTGGCCACGGCGGACCGGGATATCGGGGGCAGAGGTCGTAGGCTGAATTCCCCCTCACCACGTTCCCGCTTCCCCTCACTTCCACATCCGGACGGGCGGGGCCCCAGGGATAGCCGCACTCCCTGAGATAGAGGCTTATCCCCTTTCCGTTTCCCTCGACCACCGAGGACATCATCTCGAGCCTCGTTCCCTCGCCGAGAAATATACCCCCCTCTTGGTTATTGAGGATGTGGGAATCCACGATCCAGGCCGCGGTCCCGGGGTGGAGTTGGATCCCCACGCCGTTGCCCTCGATCCGACACCCGAACAGCCCCGCGACCGCGTCCGCGATGAGCTCGGTCCCGACGCCGTTCGAGACGACCGTGACCTCCCGGAGTTCGATCTCGCCGGCGGAGAAGATCCCCCTCTTTCCCCCGGCAACGGTGAGGCCGCTGGCCGTGAGCACCGCCCCGGGCACCACCGACACGCACGGGAGCTCCGGCGAAGCGGGGGCGAGCCTGGCCCCGGGACCGATGATGGCGATCTCCTTGGTTATCGTCACGGTCTCCGCGTAATCCCCCGGGGAGATGTGGAGCGTCCCGCCGGGGAGGAGGGCGTCCACCGCCTGTTGGAGGGAGGAGAAGCCCGGATCGGGGAACGTGAGTTCACGGTAACGCGGCTCCACGGACGGCGCCCTCACGGTGGAAGCGACGTTGCCCAGGAGATCACATCCGTTGTCCACGAACTCGTTGTCCCTCCCCTCGACGCGGGATCTCCCCCAGGCGGCGATCCCGTAAAGGCTGTTGTGGACAAACCTGGAATCTCGCACCTCCGCCATGGCAGATCCTCTGAGGTGAAGCCCCTCTGTACAGCCGGATATGGTGCAGCCCGCCAGGAGAAGGCGGGCCTCGTTCTCGGCGAAGATGGCGTACGTATTCGGTCCGGAAACGGTGACGTCCTGGAGGGAGAGCGCGGCCTCGCCCTCGAGCCAGATCCCGGCGGTGTCCCCTCCGGTGATGCTCGCCCCTCGCAACACCGCCTGAGCCCTCTGTTGCAGTGTGATCCCGGCGTAAAACGTGCAATCCTCCGCCACCATCCCCGCATCCCTGGCCAGGGACACCGATCCGCGCAGGTCGACGGAGGAGAGGGCCAGGGAACCGCCCAGTGCCTCGAGGCGACCCGTGACCGTGGAACCGACGAGCGCTAGCTCCCCTCGGTCGTAAAGCCCCGGCCCGCCGAGTTCGCACCCCTCGAGGGCCGCGCTCCCGCCCAGGACGTACACCGTGGCTAGGACGGACGCCCCGGCCGCCAACCGCCCTGTCTGCAGGTAGAGCTCACCGACCTCGGAGTCACGGAACTCCACGGATCCCCCCATTATCCTGATCCCCTCGACGTAGCAATCCTCGGCGTGGAGCCGGGCCGCGGATACCCCCACGGACCCGCGCAGCTCGATCCCCTGCAGGACCACCTCCCCTCCCTCGAGGGAGATGAGCGGGCCCTTCACCACCGGGCGGTCGATACCGCGGAGGACGAGGTCGTGATCTATCCACAGCAGG
>JAJRVI010000049.1 GCA_024277405.1 Fidelibacterota bacterium | reverse complement strand
ATGCTCACGTTCCCCCATCCTCCCGGGATCCAGCCCCACCGCGAGCGCGGCCTCGCGGCGGTTGGGCTTCACCATCATCCCGCGGAAGAGGCCGATCCGGGCCCGGGAATCGGCGATGGAGATCTTTTCGGGGAAGAAGGCCGCCAAACGCCGGAGCTCCTCCCGTACCCGCGCGGTGATCACCCCACAGTTCTCCTCCTCCACCTGATCCACGATGGCCATCCCGTGGACACCCGGGAGGAGCTCCCGCAGGCGGGCGATGATCTCATCCTCCAGGTTCGGGGGAGTGGGCGTGCGGTTCTTGATGTCGATGCGGTTGAGCTCGTGTTCACGCCCGTCCGGTTCCCGCATGATGGGCTTCATATAGGTGGGGGTGTATCGCCCCGGGGCCCGGATGAGTCCCGAGGTATCCACGCCGAAGGCCCGCAGGGCCCGATCGAGCTCGTAACCCTCCCCCTCGTCCCCTATCACGGAGAGGGCGAGCGGGGTCGCTCCCAGGGCGGCGACGTCCTTGGCCACCGTCCCCGCCGCTCCCGGCAGGGGCCTGACCCCCACCGCCTGATACGCCTCCAGGCCCGTCTCCAGGGAGGTCTCGGAGAAACGCCTGTCCAGGTGCAGGTACTTGTCGAGGAAGAAGTCTCCCACCACCAGGATCCGCAGATCCTGGAATTCTCCCAGGAGATCCTCCATCCGCTTGAGCGACAGTCTCACAGCCGTTCTAAAACCAAACGCCGTAAGTTCGGCAGGGTGACGCGGTGGTCTCCCCGGATGTAGAAGCTCTCCCCCCCGTCCCGCACCGCCCGCACGAGGATGGTCTTGTAGGGCCGGAAGTAGTACCGGGGATCATCCCGCGGCGCCTAGCGGTGGACGTCGGGGCCGATCTCGACGAGGTCGAAGACGGCGGTGGAGATGCGGTCGACGCGCCGGCCTTCCCGGTGGGCGATGTTGCGGGCCATGGAGAGGGCCTTCTGGAAGACCTCCGGCCCCATGACCGCGGTGCCGTAGTTGAGGAAGACCCCGCCCTCCAGGTCGAGGAACGTCCGGGCCAGCGTGAGGAAATCCCGATAGGAGGCCGACGCCGCGGCACAGGGATCGAAGTTGGGATGCATGTGGATGATGTCCTGGCCGATCCCGATGTGGATCGTCGCCGGGACCCCGAGCCGGTAGCCTGCGGCGAGGATGGAGACCTCCCGATGGGGGAACCTCCCTTCCTCGATGGCCCTCCCCACCGCGGCGCCGAACCCGAGGCCCTCCCTCGCCCCCGCGTTCACCGCCTCGTTGATCCCCCCGGTCTCCCGCCACAGCCCGAACCGTCCCTCCGGGAGGTACCGCGCCACCGATTCGGTGGTGGCCCCTATCAGGGCGAGCTCGTAATCGTGGATGGCACAGGCGCCGTTCCCGCCCACGTGGGTGAGGATCTCCCGCTCCATCATGTCGATCACGAACCGCGAGAGCCCCCGCTTTATCACGTGGGCCCCCATGAGCATCACCACCGGCCGCCCGGCGCGGCGCGCGGCGGCGATCCGCTCCGCCAGGGCCACGAGGTCGGGGTTTTCGTAGGGAGGAGGCTTCCAGTCGAGGGGGAGTACATCTCCCAGGGTCATATCGTGTTCCCGCTCCCCGAGGGGCCTAAGCTCCAGGCGCTCCCGCGGGAACTCGGGGTAGTCCATCTCAACCTCCCATGACCTCATCCACCGCCACCCAGCGGCGCTCCGCGGCCGAGAGGAGCACCGCCTCGAGCACCGCCTGGGCCCGGACCCCATCCTGAAAGTTCGGTTCGGGCGTTCTCCCCTCCGCCAACGCTATGAGGAGCTCGTACACCGCGTGGACGAAGGAATGCTCGTACCCCAGGACGTGGCCCGGGGGCCACCAGTGCCCGGCGTAGGGGTGTTCCGGCTCCGTGACCACGATCCTGCGGAACCCGCGGGCCGCGGCGGGATCGTCCAGGGAGTGGAGCCAAAGGACGTTGGGTTCCTCCGCGTTCCAGAAGAGGGATCCCCGCGAGCCGTTCACCTCCAGGTGCATGAAGTTCTTGCGCCCCGTGGCCATGCGGGTGGTCTCGAAAACCCCGATAACTCCGTCCTCGAAGCGGGCGAGGAACGCCGCCGCATCGTCCACATCCACCTTCCCCATCCCGGATCCGTCGGGGAGGGGCCGCTCGCGTACGAAGGTGGCGAGGTTCCCGACCACCTCCGCGATCTCCCCCACCACGAACCGGGCGAGGTCCACGATGTGTACCGCCGTGTCCCCCAGGGCACCGGAGCCCGCCCTCGCCCGCACCAGCCGCCAGGTGCGGGGGAAACTGGGGTCCACGAGCCAGTCCTGGAGGTAGATGGCTCGGAACTGCCGCACCTCCCCCAGCGCCCCCTCGCGGATGAGCTTTCGGGCGAGCCGGACCGCGGGGAAGAAACGGTAGTTGAAGCACACCATGTGGGGGACCCCCGCGCGTTCCACCGCCTCGAGCATCGCCCGGGCCTCGGCCAGGTCCCGCGCCAGGGGCTTCTCACAGAACACGGCCTTCCCCACCTCCGCCGCCCGGATCGCGATCTCGGCGTGGAGGTCGTTGGGGGCACAGATGTCCACGAGCTCCACGCCCCCGTGGACCACCGCCTCCCCCCAATCGGTGGTCCACTCCGCGAACCCGAACCGCCGGGCGAAATCCGGGAGGCTCTCCTCATCCCGGCCGCAGACCACCCGGAGTACGGGCTTAAGCGGGGGATCGAAGAACGGTACCACCTTCAGATAGGCATTGGCATGGGCCCGCCCCATGAACCGCTGGCCGATGAGCGCCACCCCTATCCCTCGCCCCATGGTCCCTCCGCGAAAAGATACCTGAGCAAGGCCTCACCGTCCCGGAAGTCGGGGACGACGAGGTCCGCGCCGGCACGGACCAGCCGCTCCCGTTTCCAGGGATCGAGTTCCCCCGGCGAGGTCTCGTCGGACGCCACCCCCACCGCGATCCCTCCCACCGCCTTGGCCTCGCGGATCTCCACGAACCCGTCCCCGAACGCGGTGAACTCCTCCCCCCGCAGCCCGTGTTCCGCGACGATGCGCTCGATCACCATCCGCTTCGAGAACCTCCTCCAATCCTCCTGGGCCCCGTAGATGCCGGCGAAGTATCCCGCGACCCCTAGGAGCTCCGCCTCCTCCCGCACGTAGACCTCGTCGGTGCCGGAGGCGAGGTAACACTTGACCCCCCGGGCACACAGTCCCTCCAGGAACCCCCGGGCCCCGGGGAGGGTGAACTCCTCCGGGGACGCGCGCCCCTCCCGCAGGGCGGAGAGCCTGTCGGCGATGTGAGCTAAAAGCCGCTCGTTGTAAATGCGTTTGTACTCCCGGGGATCCCGGGGCTCCCCCCCGAACTCTGCGACCCGTTCCGCGAGCCAGGCCATCTGGTGGATCGTCTGGATCCCGGCGCTCTCGGCGATGTACCCCGCCACCAGCTCCCGGAGCCTCCCCTCCCCCAGCTCGCGCCCCCTGGGGGTGTCGTACAGGACCTCCACCATGAGGGGGGCCATGACTTCCTGCCAGCCGGCCCGGATGAGGGAGATGGTGCCGTCGAAGTCGAAGAGGGCGTGGCGGATACGTCCCCGCGCGATCCCGGGGTTCACCACCTCGATGCGCGTCCCGGGGAGATACACGGCCCCTAGAGGAGGGCCTCGGCCAGGGCGGCCGCGCCCCAGAGGGGGGCATCGTCCCCCAGCTCGGCCACCACGATCTCCACCCGGGCCCCGGGGAAGGCCCACGTCTTCGCCGCTTCCCTCACATGTCTTAGGAACGGTTCGCCGGACTTGATCACCCCGCCCCCGAGGGCCACCCGCTCCGGGTTGAGGAGAGAGATGGCCTGGGCGAGCCCGAACCCCAGTGCTTCCCCGGCCTCCCTGAGGATCTCGGCGGCCAGGGGATCGCCCCGGGCGGCCGCGAGCGCCACCTCCCGGGCGGTGATCCGGGATGGGTCGCCACCCACCAGTTCCCGGAGGACCCTCCCCTCTGCGGGACGGGGTTGGGACGCGAGGAGTTCCCGGGCCCGGGCGGCGATGGCCGGACCGGAGGCCAGGGCCTCGAGACACCCCCGCCGCCCGCAGGTACAGCGGGGGCCACGCGGGTCCACCACCATGTGGCCGATCTCCCCGGCGAGGCCATCGGCGCCGCGATAGAGCTCACCCCCGATCACGATCCCGCCGCCGATTCCCGTGCTCACCGTGACGTAGAGGAAATCCCGCGTCCCCCGTCCTGCTCCGTAACGCCACTCCCCCAGGGCGGCGGCGTTGGCGTCGTTCTCCACGGCCGCCGGGGCCCCGAAGCGCTCCCGCAGCCACGCCGCCAGGGGGAAACCCTCCCAGTCGGGCACGTGGTGGGAGAGGAGCACCACCCCCTCCCTCCACCGCACCGGCCCCCCGAAGCTCACCCCCACGGCGAGGGGCACCTTCCCCCCCAGCACCTCCTCCGCCAGGGAGAGGATGACCCTCCGATCGGCCTCCGCTGACTTCCGCGGCGGGGAGGGGGAGGAGGCCCGGGCGCGGAACGAACGGCTTCCGGGCTCCAGGGCCGCGGCCGCGAGCTTCGTCCCCCCGAAATCGAGGGCCAGTATCAGCTCTCTCGTTCCCATCAACCGCTATCCGTTCCGTCCAGCAACGCGCGGAAGACGGCGTGGAGGATGGCGAGGTGCATGTCCTCGATCTGCTGCATATCCTCTGAGGGGACGATGATGCAGAGATCGACCAGTTCCCGGATCCTCCCCCCACGGAAGCCGGTGATCCCCACGGTATGTAGCCCCATCTCCCGGGCGGCCTCCACGGCCCGGAGGACGTTGGGGGAATTCCCCGAGGCGGATATCCCGATGGCCACGTCCCCGGGACGGGCCAGGTTCTTCAGCGGTTCCACGAACACCGTGTCGTAACCGCAATCGTTGGCGTAGGCGGAGAAGGTGGCGAGGTCGTGGAGGGTCACGACCCTGAACCGGGGCACACCCTCCCGTACGGTGCCCTTGCCCAGGTCACAGGCGAAGTGGGATGCCGTGGTCGCGGAGCCCCCGTTTCCGAAGACGAACACGCAATTCCCCCGCGACCGGGCATCCCGCAATATCCCCACGAGCTCCTCGATCCGCCCCCAGGGAAGCCTCCCGATGAGTTCGGAAAGCCCGGCGAAGTAATCCCTGATCTCCATGGATTCACCCCTTCAGCGATCCGGCCAGGAGCCCGCGCATGAAGTAGCGGCCCAGGAAGATGTAGACGAGCAGGGTAGGGAGGGCCGCCATGAGGGCCCCGGCCATCTGCACGTTCCACTCCACGATGTAGGACCCCGCGAGGTTGTTCAGGGCCACCGTCACCGGCTGGACCGCCGGGTTCTGGGCGATGGTCACCGCGAACAGGAAGTCATTCCAGATGGAGGTGAACTGCCAGATCATCACCACCACGAACCCCGGCATGGAGACGGGCAACATGATCCGGGTGTAGACGCCCAGCACCCCCGCCCCGTCGATCCGGGCCGCCTCCACGAGTTCCCTGGGGACCGTGGCGTAATAGTTCCGGAAGATCAGCGTGGTGATGGGAATCCCGTACACCGTGTGGGCGAGGATGAGGCCGGGGATGCTCCCGTAGAGGCCGAGCTTCATCAGGGTCTGGACAAGGGGTATGAGGATGGACTGGTAAGGGATGAACATCCCGAAGAGGAGCAGCGTGAACAGGGTGTTGGAGCCCCGGAAGCGCCACTTGGAGAGGACGTAGCCGTTGAGCGAACCCAGGAACGCCGAGGCCAGGGTGGCCGGGATGGCCACGTAGAAGCTGTTGACGAAGTTGTGCGCCAGTCCCGTGAACCCGAACCCCCCGAGCAGGGCCTTTCTGAAGCTCTCCAGGGAGAAGCTGTGGGGGAGGTCCCACATGCGGTAGAGGTTCACCTCGGCGAAGCTCTTCAGGCTCGTCACCACCAGCACGTACACCGGCATGAGGTAGAAGGAGGCGAATCCCAGAAGCACGAGGTAGAGGAGCACGCGCTGCCACGGGATCCTCTTCCCCACCCTCACACCTCCGCCTCGCGGCGCACGCTGAAGATGAGGTAGGGGACGATGAGGAGGGAGACCATGAGGAGCAGGATCACGGCGATGGCCGCGCCCTGGGCGAACCGGTTGGCGTGGAAGGCGGTCTCCCACATGAAATACGCCGGGACATCGGACGAGAACCCGGGCCCCGGCCCGGTCATGGCCACGATGAGATCGTAGATCTTGAGCGAGATGTGACCGAGGATGATGATCGCCCCCAGGGTGATGGGCCTGAGCAGCGGCAGGATCACGTAACGGTAGACCTGCCACTCGCTCGCCCCGTCCACCCGGGCCGCCTCCCGCAGCGTCTCGGGGATGCCCCGCAGCCCCGCGAGGTACATGGCCATCACGTAGCCCGACATCTGCCATACGGCCGCCACGGCCACCGCCTTGATCCCCACGCGGGGATCGGTGTACCACCCGCTCTTGAGGAATCCCAGACCGATCTTCTCCAACAGGAGGTTGATCCCGGTGCTCCCCATCTGGGGGCTGCCGGGGTTCATGAGCCACCGCCACACCACCCCGGTGACGATGAACGAGAGGGACATGGGGTACAGGTAGATGGTGCGGAAGAGCCCTTCAGCTCGAATCTTCCTGTCGAGAAGCACCGCGAGCAGAAACCCGATGCTCAGCGCTCCGGTGAGGAAGAGGGCGGTGAAAACCGCCAGGTTCTTGAGATCGATCTGGAAACGGGGGTGGGCGAAGAGCTTGAAGAAGTTCCTGAGCCCCACGAAGGTGTAGTCGGGCAGAAGCTGGTTCCAGTTGCTCATCGACACATACCCCGTCCAGCCGATGAACCCGTACACGAAGACCGAGACCGCGATCACGGAGGGAAGAAGCAACAGCAGGGTCACGAACCGTTCACCCTTGAGCCATCGTTTTCTCATGCGCCCTCCGGGGAATAATAAAAAAGTGGCCCGGCCGTTTAAACCGGGCCACCCTTTTCCTCCCGATCCCCTACTTCACTTCCCCATCTCGGCCAGCGCCGCCTCGGCGGCCTCCACCAACATGTTCTGGGTTCCGGGGATGTCCTTGGTGACGAGGAAGAGGTTGACAGCGTCCTTGAAGTCGGTCACCCACGACTCGATGGCGGCAGCGCCGTGGATCACGGAGGGGACGATGGCGTCACGGGCGAAGTCCTCCATGCACGACTGGAGGTAGGGGTTGAACAGGGCCTTCTCCTCGGGGGTGAGATCGGTGCGGGCGGGGATGGAGCCCTTGCGGGTGTTGAAAGCGATCTGCCCCTCCTTGGAGCCACAGATCCGGAGCCAACCGAGGGCGTTGATGGGGTTCGGGGCCCGCTTGGGGAGGCAGAAGGTGTCGGAGAGGGCGTCGAAGATGCCACGGGTACCGGGCACCGGCGCCCAGCCGTAACCCTCGTAGCCCTTGGCCATGAACCATCCGTTCGTCCAGTCGCCCATGATCATCATGGCGCCCTTGTGGGCGATGAGGTACTCGCCGGCGCCGTCCCAGCTCAGGGCGGCATAGTCCGGGTTGACGTAGTCCAGGATCTTCTTGAGGATCTCCAGGGCCTTGGTCACGCCCTCTGAGGTCCACGGGGTCTCGCCGGTCCAGAGCCCCTTGTACCCGTCGGCGCCCAAGGTGCTGACGAGGATCGTCTCGAAGAGGTGCGCGGCCTCCCAACCGCCGGCGTTGCCCATCACGAAGGGAACGACCCCCTCGGCCTTGAGCTTCTCACAGATGGAGAAGAACTCATCCCAATCCTCGGGCGGGGTGAGGCCGTATTCGTCGAAGATCGCCTTATCGAACCACAGGACGTTGGCGCGGTGGATGTTCACGGGCACGCCCCAGTAATGGCCCTTGTAGACGAGCAGATCCAGGAGGTCCTTGGGGAGGACCTCGGTCCAGCCCTCGATCTCGAACAGCTTGTCCAGGGGGGTGAGATAGGTCTCGGGGCTATACCCCTCCACCTCGAGCCCGGCGTGGAGCTGGAAGGTGTCTGGCGGATCACCGGCGATCAGGCGCGGCTTGATGACCGCACGGAACACGAACCCGGCGCCCCCGGCGATGGTGGCGTTAACGATCTGGACATCGGGGTGGTACTTCCCGTAAATCTCGAACAGGGCATTCAACCCTTCCGCCTCGCCGCCGGCGGTCCACCAGGAGGCCACCACGAGCTTTCCGCCGCCGAAGAGGTCCTCAGGCCGGTTGGGATCCCAGAAGGCCATGAACGCTTCGGCCCAAGTGCGTTCGGGGATCCACAGCTTGGCCCCCGCGGGGATCTTCATGTCCAGGACGTTGATCTTGAGGAAAGCGGGATCGGCCAAGCTCTTGGCGTTTGTGGCCCGCATGATGGCCGGGGCGTAGGCGGCATCGCCGAAGACCTCCTGGGCGACGGCCGCGAGGGAGGTATCAGCGGGAACCACGTACTCCTTGCCCGGCTGCGCCCAACCGATGAGGCCCCAAACCAAAAGCCCGAAGAACAACAACAGAACTGCACGCCTCATGTACTACCCCCTCCTTTGTCCCGAAGATTTCGTGGCGCAAACGTTATTATTAAGCCCCGATCTCCTGGCTGTCAAGAGTTTATTGAATTTTATTTAAACCAAAACAGGGAAGTGTGTAAATCTTCACGCACTCGCCAACAGTCTCTCGATGCGCTTGATAACCCGTTCCGCGGCGGAGCGTGCGTAGCGCGTGAGGCCTTCCCCGAACGAGAAATCCCTCCCGGGAACGGTGACAAGCCACGCCTCGGGCTCCCGGCCGAACAGCGCCACCACCCAAGCCAGAAGCTCCCCGGGCCTGGGGGAATGCGAGAGGACCGCCGTGGGCTCGGGACGTACCCGTTTCCATCGGATGGGGCCGGGACGGAGGTCGGCGTCCACGAAGATCACGAGGTCCGCGCCGGCCAGACGCACGATGAGCTCCGGGGTAAAAGGCCAAGCCGAGACCGTCTCCACGTCTGGCCGCCCCGAGAGCCGGTTGGCAATCCACAGGCCCACCGCGTCATCCCGCCTGATAGGGTTGCCGTACCCCACAACGAGGATCCTCATAGCACCCCCAGCTTATGCCCCCCGACCGCGGCCCGCAACCGCGTTCGTCTCCTCAGGCGCCGAACTTGGGGCCCCGGTTACAGTAG
Source organism: Fidelibacterota bacterium (assembly GCA_024277405.1). Classification (GTDB taxonomy): domain Bacteria; phylum Bipolaricaulota; class Bipolaricaulia; order Bipolaricaulales; family Bipolaricaulaceae; genus UBA3571. The sequence continues at coordinate 6,122 of JAJRVI010000049.1, read as the reverse complement.
CCGAGGAGTTGGGGCACCAGATTCCCCGAAAACCTGCCCAGTCCCCCCTCGGCCGCGGTCCGCTCCCCGAACCGCTCCACCCGATCCGGGCGCACGGAGGGCCCCACGAATAGGGCCGGCACCGGATCCGGGGTGTGGTCGCCGTAATCGATGGGGGTGGTGTGGTCCCCGGAGAAGCAGAGGTGCACCGCGCCGAGGTCGAGCTTCTCCAGCAGGGTCCCGAAGAACTCGCGGTCGATGCGCTCGATGAATTCCGTCTTGGCCTCGGGATCGTGGTCGTGGCCGGCGTTGTCGGTGCCCTTTATATGGACGAACACGAGGTCGTATTCCTCAAGGGCCTTAAGGGCCGCCCTAGCCTTGGCCACGAGGTCGGTTTTCAGATCACCGGTGGCCCCGGGGACCTCGATCACCTCCAGCCCCGCGGCCCGGGCCACCCCCTTGTAGAGGGCCCCCCCGGCGATGCACGCCCCCCGGATCCCGTATTTGCCCGTCACGGGAACGAGGTGCGGCATCACCGCTGCGCCCCTGAGGAGCACGATGTTCCCCGGGGGCTTTCCTTCCTTTCTCCGCCGTTGGTTCACGGGGTGGTCCCTGAGGATCGCGTAGGCCTGGCGGGTGATCTCGTTCAGTATCGCAGCGGTTTTCCGGGCAGCCTCGGAGTCTTCCAGGGGCACGGCCTCGGCCACGGGGACCCCGGTCTCGTGGGGATCGGTGTCGGAGACCGCGGCGGAAAGCCCCTCCCCCCGCAGCACCAACGCCCCCCGGTGCTCGGTGGAGGCCTGGAAGTGCACCTCCACCCCAAACCTCCCGAGATCGAGGTCCTTTAGGGCCGCGGCCAATTCCCTCCCCTCGGCGAGGCGGCCGGCGCGGCGGTCCACCACCACCAACTTCCCGTCCCGCTCCTCCACGGTGGCGAAGTTGGCCCGGAAGCAGACGTCGCCCCCCTTGACCTCCATCCCGATCCCCAGCGCCTCGAAGGCCCCGCGGCCGGTGTAGACCTCGTAGGGATCGTAGCCGAATATGGAGAGGTGGGAGGTATCCGAGCCGGGGCGCACCCCGGGGCGGATGGGGTCCATGAGCCCGCAGGCCCCCTCCCGGGCCAGGGCATCGAGATGGGGCGTGGAGGCGCGCTCGAGGCAGGTGGCGTTCCCCCAATCGGTGAGCCTTCCCCCGAGCCCGTCGGCGATGACGAGGATGGCCTTGTAGGTCTTCTCCATTCCTACCTCCTTCGGGATCTACCCCGCAGATAAGAGACGAGTTCCCCCAAGGGGACGTATTCCTCATGGCCCGTCCCCAGGTCCCGCACCTTGGCCGCGCCCCGGGCGCGCTCCTCCTCCCCAAAAAAGAGGGCGTAGCGAGCGCCGAGCTGGGAAGCCACCTGGAGGCGTTTCCGCAGGGAGCGCCCCGCGTAATCCATGTCCGCGGGGATCCCCGCCCGCCGGAGCTGCGCCAGGATCCTCAGGGCTTCCGTCACCTCACCCTCTCCCACCGGCAGGAGGTAAACGGTGGGACCCGTGATGAGGCGGAAGCACTTGTCCGGGGGCTCCCGCTCCCCGAGGACGAGGATCAGCCGCTCGAGCCCCCCGGCGAACCCCACCCCCGGGGTGGGCGGCCCCCCCAGGGCCTCCGCCAGGCCGTCGTAGCGCCCCCCGCCCAGAAGGGCGTCCTGGGCCCCCAGGTCCCGGGAGGCGAGCTCGAACACGGTGCGGGTGTAGTAGTCCAACCCCCGCACGAGCTTGGGGTCGAGCTCGTGTGCGAGCCCCAGGGCGTCCAGGTACCCGAGGAGCCTCTCGAAGTGCTCCCGGCACCCCGAGCACAGGTGGTCCAGGCTCCGCGGCGCGCCCGCGGCGACCTCCCGACAGGTGGGGACCTTGCAGTCCAGGATCCTCAAGGGGTTTTCCTCCAGGCGCCGCTTGCAGTCGGGACAGAGCTCCTCCCGGTGGGGGAGGAAGTACTCCCGCAGGGCCTCCCGGAATCGGGGCCTATCCTCGGGACAGCCGATGGAGTTCAACCGCAAAAACAGCCCCTCGCGCCGCAGCCCCAGCCGCTCCATGATGTACCAGGCGAGGTCGATCACCTCGGCGTCCAGGGCGGGATCCAAAGAGCCCAGGGCCTCCACCCCATACTGGTGGAACTGGCGCTTGCGCCCCTTCTGGGGCTTCTCGTACCGGAACATGGGCCCGAGGTAGTAGAGCTTCGCCACCCCGCCCTTGGCGTAAAGGCCGTGCTCGATGTAGGCCCGCACCACCGAGGCGGTGGCCTCGGGCCGCAGGGCGAGCATCTGGCCCTTTTTGTCGGGGAAGACGTACATCTCCTTGTGGACGATGTCGGTGGTTTCCCCCACCCCGCGGGCGAAGAGCTCGGCCCGCTCCACGATGGGGGTGCGGATCTCCCGGTACCCGTAGATGGCCACCGCCTCCCGGATCTCGGCCTCCACGTACTGCCACAGGACGGCCTCCTCCGGGAGGATATCGGTCATCCCGCGGACGGCCTCGACCTTCATTCCTCGGCGAGCGCTTCCTCCAGGCGGATCATCTCGATCAGAGCCTCGGCGGCCTGAGCCCCTTTGTTGCCGAGCTTGCCCCCGGCCCGCTCCAGGGCCTGTTCCTGGGCATCGGCGGTGATGATCCCGAAGGACACGGGGACCGGGAGCTCCAGGGAGAGCTTGGCGATCCCCTTCGCCACCTCCGCGGCCACGTACTCGAAGTGGTGGGTGGCCCCGCGGATCACCGCCGCCAGCGCCACGATCCCGTCCACCTCACCGGACTCCGCCAGGAGCTTGACGGCCCGGGGGACCTCGAACGCCCCCGGGACCCAGGCCACGCGGATGTCCTCCTCCCGTACGCCCAGGCGCAGGAGCCGGTCCAGGGCCCCCTCCAGGAGCTCCCGGGTGAACACGTGGTTGAAGCGAGAGACCACGATCCCCACCCGCATGCCTTCTCCGCTCAGCTTCCCCTCGTGGATACGCACGATAACCTCCCCACGGACCGTTTCACGGCCGCTTAGCTTAGCTTCCTCGAAGAAGGGAAGCAAACGTTGAAGATGGGAGGCCATTTGCCCGGCCCGGAAGAGGAGGTAAGGTCTCCCCCGGAAAGCGAGGCGATCCACATATGCCCCAACGGGAAACCTCGATGGCCGTTCGCACGTGTATCCTCCGGGTCGGGGAGCTCGTCGAACGTCGGGACTGGCGGGGGTTACGCGAACTCGTGGGGGCCTCCCCCCTCCGGACATAGCGGAGCTCCTCGCGGAGCTGGACGAAGACGAGATGACCCTGGTCTTCCGTTTGCTCCCCCGTGAGCTCGCCGCGGAGGTGTTCGCGGAGCTGGAGCCGGAGAAGGCAGAGGCGCTCCTGCGCCATCTGAGCATCCGGAAGATCCTGGAGGTCCTCCTGGAGCTCCCGCCGGATGAACGCACCGACCTCCTGGAGGAACTCCCGGGGAGGCTCACCCAGAAACTCCTCAACATCCTGCCCCCCGACGAGCGCCAGGAGGCCCTGAAGCTTTTGGGGTACCCCGAGAACTCCGTGGGGCGGTTGATGACCCCGGATTACGTGGCCCTGAAGCCCTATTGGAGCATCGAGGCCGCCCTGGAACACATCCGACGCTTCGGCCACGACGCCGAGACGGTGGACATGGTGTACGTGGTGGACGAGGGGTGGCACCTCCTCGACGATATCCCGCTGCGCCGCGTGATCCTCGCTCCCCGGGGACGCCGGTCTCGGAGATCATGGACCACCATTTCGTGGCCATCGAGGCCCACGCCGACCAGGAGGAGGCCATCCGCCTGATGGAGAAATACGACCTCATCGCCCTCCCGGTGGTGGACCGGGACGGGGTCCTCCTGGGCATCGTGACCGTGGACGATGTGCTTGACGTCCTGGAGGAGGAGTTCACCGAGGACGTCCAGAAGGGGGCCAGCGTGGTTCCCCTCGGGACGAGCTACACCGCGACCTCCACCCTCGTGCTCTTCCGCAAGCGGGTGGTGTGGCTCCTGCTCCTCGCCCTGGCGGGCTTCCTCTCCGGGAGCGTGATCTCCGCGTTCGAGGAGGTGTTGGGGAAGGTCATCGCCCTCGCGGCCTTCATCCCGGTCCTCATCGATACCGGGGGCAACACCGGGACCCAATCCGCCACTCTCATCATCCGCGCCCTGGCCACCGGGGAGCTCACCCTGAGGCGCTGGCTCTCGGTGGTGGCGAAGGAGTCATCGGTGGGGATCCTCCTCGGGATCGCTCTCGGGGGAGTGCTCTACGGCTGGAGCTATATTTGGAAGGGGGATCCCCGGGTGAGCGTTGCGGTGGGTCTCGCGGTGGTGTTCATCGTGCTGTTCGCCAACCTCGTGGGAAGCCTCCTCCCCATCCTCCTCACGAAGCTCAGGCTCGACCCCGCGGTGGTGAGTAGCCCCCTGATCACCACGGTGATGGATGTCACCGGACTCCTCATCTACTTCGGCATCGCCGCGGCCGTGCTCCATTGAGGAAAAGAAAAGAAGGTACTGGTACGCCCGGCAGGATTTGAACCTGCGACCTCTGGCTCCGGAGGCCAGCGCTCTATCCGGGCTGAGCTACGGGCGCTGCGGAGGGAGCGGGATTCGAACCCGCGGCTGAGCTTTTGAGGCCCAGCTACGGCTTAGCAAGCCGTCGCCTTCGACCACTCGGCCATCCCTCCCGGCTTCCGAGCCCCATTCTATTCCTTGAAAAGATGGCGGACAAGGGGCTAGTATCCGCGGCCATGGGCGCGACGGGGGACACGAATTACAGGGCGTTCATCGTGGACGTCGATGGGGTGTTGGTGAAGGGGGGAGAGCCCCTGCCCGGCGCCGCCGCCGCGCTGGCGGCCCTGACGGAACTCGGTCGCGTGATCATCCTCACCAACAACTCCACCCGGTCCCGGGCCCAAACGGCGGCTGCGCTCCGGGCCCTGGGCTTTGCCGTGACGGCGGAGATGGTGGTCACGAGCTCGTACATCGCCGCGAGGTGGCTCCGCGAACGCGAGGGGAAGGTGCGAGTGTGGGTGATAGGGGAGGAAGGGCTCGTGGAGGAGCTCTCCGGCGCGGGTCACATCCTCTCCCCCCCGGGGGAAGCGGAGTGGGTGGTGGCGGGCATGGACCGCGCCCTCACATATGAGAAGCTCGCCGACGCGCTGCGGGCGCTCCTCTCCGGCGCCCGGTTCCTCGCCACGAACCGCGACGGCACGTTCCCCACCCCCGCCGGACTCCTCCCCGGGGCCGGGGCCGTGGTGGGCGCCATCGAGGGAATGGGGTTTCCCCCGGAGACGGTGGTGGGGAAACCCTCCCCCATCGCGTTCGAGATCGCCCTGGAGGTAGCAGGGGTATCCCCGCGGGAGGCCCTCATGATCGGCGACCGCCTGGACACCGACATCTTGGGGGCGCAACGGGCGGGCCTGGACACGGCTTTGATCCTGACGGGCGTCTCCCGCGAGGAGGACATCGAGCGTCGGGGCATCGACCCCACGACGGTGGCCCGGGACCTGGGCGAGTTGGTGATGCGCCTCGGGGGACGCGCATGAGGCCCCCGGGCGCCCGCGTGACCGTCCCGCCATGAGGCTATTCCGCCCCAGGAAACGGAGGAAAGAGCGAGGGGATTCCGTCGAGCTGGTACGCCTGCGGCGGGCCCTGGAGGAACCCGGCTGCCCCATCTGCCGCCTCGTACGCGAGAGCGAGGAGTGGCGCCTCTGGCTTATCCTCTATGAACACACGGGGGATCCGGCACTTCATCAGCGCCTCGGCGCTTCCCTCGGGCTCTGTGGGCGGCACGCGGCCCTGCTGGGGCGTATCGTCGCCCAACGCCCCCTGGCGACCCCCGCCGCGGTGGCCAGGCTCTACGAGACCCTATGCGCCCACGCCCGGGGAGAGCTTCGGTCCGGCATCCCACGCCAACGCTGTGACCTCTGCCGTTATGCCGAAGACACGGCCCGCCGCTATGCCGCCTCCCTGGCGGTGCTTCTCCTCTCCCCCGAGGGGCGCCGGGCGTACGCGCGGTCCGCCGGCCTCTGTATCCCACACCTCGTGCTGGCCCTGGAGGAGGCCACGGATGAGATACGGGACTTCCTGCGGCGGGATATCTCCGGCCGTCTCGCCCGGCTGGAGTACCTTCTACACGAACT
>JAJRVI010000048.1 GCA_024277405.1 Fidelibacterota bacterium | reverse complement strand
CCGTAGTAGGGATCCGAACTGTAGAGGGGATGGTGGAAGAACACGAACTTGAACCGGGCGTCCTGGGAGAGGACCTCCCTGAGCCAGGCGGTTTCCTCCCGGAGGCCGGTGAACTGGAGGTATTGGGTGTTTGAGTCCAGCCCCACGAAGAGGACGTCCCCCCAGCGGAAGCTCCACCACTGCTCCCCCTTCTTGCCCCCGCCACCGGGGAGCTCGAAGAGTTTGTAGTAGGAGAGGCTGTTGCGCTCGTGGTTCCCGAGCACGGGGAAGAGGGGCGCGGAGAGGAAGAGCCGGCGCCCCGAGGCGAAGAAGGCATCCCACTCGGCCCCCATCGGCGATTCGATGAGATCCCCGGTGTGGACGACGAAGACCGCGTCCTCCTCAGCCATGCGATCGGCCACCAGTCGATGGCGGTCGTAGAGGGTGCGGGTGTCGCCGTAGACGAGGAAGGTGAAGGGGACGAACCCCTCGGGGGGGGTTACGAACCGGCCCAGAGGGGTGAAGGAGCCGTCGGCGAGGACGAGGCGGTAGACGTAACGGGTGTTCGGCTCTAGCCCGGTGAGCTCCACGTGGGTGGGGCCCTCCGCCGGGGCGAACGGGACCGCATTCACCGGCTCCTCGTCCTCCTTCCCGTACCGGACCTCTCCCCCCATGGCCGGGTCGAGCTGGAAGGAGACGATCACGGCGTCGCCCACCACCGAGGTCCAGGGTCCCCGGACGAGGGCCGGGGGGAATCCCTCCACCGCAGGTGGGTTTTGGAGGAATTCCACCGCGGCCAGGAGCCCGATCGCTATCAATACGGCGAGGAAGAGCCACTTTTTATCCATGTAAAATCCCTCCCTTAAGCCGAGGATAAGGCCTGTCCCCTTCATCCGCAAAAGACTCACATTTCCCGGGATACAGCGAATGCGTTTCCCCTCGGGCTCTTTTGCCTCGGGCTGATCCCGTGGATATACTCCGCAGGAATCCGCTTCGATCGGGGTGATGTGGATGGGGCAAACCCGGAATATCGGTTTTGTAGGTCATTCTGGCTCCGGTAAGACGACGCTCGCGGCCGCACTCCTGGAGCAGGCCGGGGAGAGGGAGGTCCAACTCGATTCCTCTCCCGAGGAGAAGAGGCGGGGGTACTCCATCGACCTCGCGGTCTGCTCCTGCAACTGGAAGGACACCAAGTTGAACCTCCTCGTGGCGCCCGGCCTCGGCGAGTTCATCGAGGAGACGATCAAGGCCGCCTACACCGCGGACCTCGTGGTGCTGGTCGTCCACGGGGAAAAGCCGGTGGAGGTGGTTACAGAGCAGGCATGGGAGATCCTCGCGAAGGCCGGGAAGCCGGTGGTGGTTTTCGTCAACATGATGGACCTCCCCGAGGCGGATCCGGACAAGGCCCTCGATGCCCTGCGTGCAGGACTGAACGCCAAATTCTGGCCCATCCAGTGGCCCGTGAAGGAGGACGGGGAGCTGGTGGGGGTGGTGGACCTCCTGAGCGGCGAGGCCACCGGGCCGAAGGGAAAGATCCCGATCCCGGAGGGGATCAAGGGCCATGTGGAGGGGCTGAAAGGCCAGCTCGTGGAGGAGATCGCTTCCCTGGACGATGCGCTGGCGGAGAAGTTCCTGAGCGACGAGGAGATCACCGCGGAGGAACTCGCTTCCGCCCTCGCCAAGGGGGTCGCCGAGGGGACCTTCGTCCCGGTGTTGTGGGGCTCCGCCACGGGCGGCGTGGGGGTCGTGGAGCTGCTGGACGCGCTCCGGGCGTTGGCGCCCGCCCCCGAGATCGAGGAGGTGCCCCGTCTGGGGGCGTTCAACATCCTCTCAGCCCCCTACCTCGGCCGGATCGCGTTCGTGCGGGTCACGGGGGGGGAGCTCTCTGAGGGCAACGCGTGGATACACCTCCGCACGGGCAATAAGGTACAGATCCGCGATATCTACACCCTACGTGGGACGAAGCTCGAGAAGTCGGGGAAGGCGGCGGGAGGGGATATCGCCGCGCTGGGGAAGCTGGAGGACATCGCCCTCGGGGACACCATCGCCGTGGAGGGAGCGGAGCCCTATCCCGAGCCCCCGTTCCCCAAGCCCGTTTTCTCCCGCGCCGTCTATCCCAAATCCCAGGGAGACGAGGAGAAGCTCTCCACTGCCATGCGGGACATCGTCTCCACCAAGGCCACCCTGAAGTTCGAGCGCGACAACGTCACCAAGGAGGCCATCCTCTCGGGGATGGGGGATGTACAGCTCGATGTGGTGCGGGAGCGCCTGAAGAACCGCTACAACGTGGAGGTGGAGCTCCGCATCCCCAAGATCCCCTACCTCGAGACGATCAAGAAGCAGGCCACCGCCCAGTACCGGCACAAGAAGCAGACCGGCGGCCACGGCCAGTTCGGGGAGGTCCACCTCCGTATCGAGCCCCTGCCGCGGGGCGAGGGCTTCCAGTTCGTGGACGAGACGAAGGGCGGGGTCATCCCCCAGCAGTTCATCCCCGGGGTGGAGAAGGGGGTCCGGGAGGCGATGCAGGAGGGGGTGCTCGCCGGCTATCCCATGGTGGACATCAAGGCGGTGGTCTTCTACGGGATGTACCATCCCGTGGACTCCTCCGAGCTCTCCTTCAAGATCGCCGCGCGCCAGGCGTTCAAGCTCGCCGCGGAGAAGGCGGAGCCCGCGTTGCTCGAGCCGATCATGCTCCTCACCGTGATAGCCCCCGAGGCCTTCACCGGCGACATCATCTCCGACCTCAACGCGCGCCGGGGCAAGGTCCTGGGGATGGAATCCCAGGACGGGAAGACCGTCGTCAAGGCGGAGGTGCCCCTGGCGGAGCTCCTCTCCTACGCCCTGGACCTCAAATCCATGACCCAGGGGCGGGCTACCTTCCAGATGGAGTTCCTCCGCTACGACTTCGTGCCCGCACAGCTCCAGGAGAAGATCGTGGCGGAGGCGAAAGCCTCCCATGAAGGTTAGAGCCTGGATGGAACCCGATCCTCCCACCGTGCTCGCCGAGACCCCGGTGGAGGAGGCGCGGAAGCTCGCCCAGGACCTGGGGCTCGCCCTGGTGCTCGTGGTGGACGGGGAGGGACGGCTCGTCGGTTTCCTTACGCGGAAGGCCCTGGACGCCGCCCCGCGGCCCGAGCTCCCCGCGGGGAAGCTCGCGGCCCAGCCCATGGTGGTCCTCCAGGCCGATGATCCGGTGGAGCGTGCCCTGGCCCTCCTGGTGGACCGGTACGCGGTGCTCCCGGTCCTGGACGGGGAGAGGTTGGTGGGAGTGATCACCCGCGGGGGGGCGCTCCGGGCCCTGGTGCGGATGACCGGGATCGGGGAGGAAGGGACCAGGATCCGCTTGAGACTTGAGGATCATCGCGAGCTCTACCGGGCCCTCGCGATCCTCTCCCGGTGGGAGCTCGAGCTCGTCTCCGTCACCCGGGGCGATGAGGGGGAGGTGGTGCTCCACGTGAGGGGCCTGGAGGACCGGGAAAAGCTCCTACGGGAGCTGGAGGAGGAGCTGGGATGAGGTACGTGGAGATCCCCCTCACCACCAGGTCGCGGGACGAGATATTGGACATCACCGCGGAGGTGGAGGGGGCGATCCGGAAGCTGGGCCTCGCGGAGGGGTTCGTGGTCCTCTTCTGCCCCCATACCACCGCCGCCCTCACCGTGAACGAGTCCGCCGACCCCGACGTGCGGCACGACGTGGGCGCCGCCATGGCGGCCATGGTCCCCGGTATCCCCTTCCGTCACGCGGAGGGTAACTCCCCCGCCCACCTCCGCTCGGCGCTCTTGGGGCCGACGCTCATGCTCCCGGTGGAGGGGGGCAGGCTGACGCTGGGGACGTGGCAGGGGGTGTACTTCTGCGAGTTCGACGGGCCGCGCCGCCGCCGGATCCGGGTCTACTCCCTCCCCGTTGACCGCGGCGAAGGCCCGGAATAGAATTGATTTTGGAAGCCCGTGTAGCTCAACCGGTAGAGCGTCCGCCTTGTAAGCGGAGGGTTGCCCGTTCGAGTCGGGCCACGGGCTTGACCTTCCCATTCCCGGGGAGGGTGGTTAAAATTTCGGCGCCGGAGGGGTAGCGAAGCGGTCAAACGCACCGGGCTGTAAACCCGGCGGCTTGAGGCCTTCGGGGGTTCGAATCCCTCCCCCTCCACCAGAGTTGTTGTTTTACGTTTGGGGAGTTAAAATGCGGGTCTGCGGGGCCCGTGTAGCTCAGACGGCCAGAGCGCACCCTTGGTAAGGGTGAGGTCGGCGGTTCGAATCCGCCCGCGGGCTCCAGGACGGGGCGCTCTCGCTCCATAATTTTTGCCACGCCAATAACAGCAAGGAGGTAGGATAGGGATGGCAAAGGAGAAATTTGTCCGTACGAAGCCGCACTTGAACGTGGGGACGATCGGACACATCGACCACGGGAAGACCACCCTCACGGCGGCCATCACCAAGGTGCTGGCCATGAAGGGCCTCGCCAAGGAGCGCTCCTACGACGAGGTCGCCAAGGCCGACGCCAAACTGTTCCGCCGTGATGAGACAAAGATCCTCACGGTCAACGTCGCCCATGTGGAGTACGAGACCGAGAACCGCCACTACGCCCACATCGACTGCCCCGGCCATGCGGACTACGTGAAGAACATGATCACCGGCGCCGCCCAGATGGACGGGGCGATCCTCGTGGTGTCCGCGGCCGACGGTCCCATGCCCCAGACCCGCGAGCACGTGCTGTTGGCGCGCCAGGTGAACGTCCCGGCCATCGTGGTCTTCCTCAACAAGGTGGACATGGTGGACGACCCCGAGCTCGTGGACCTCGTGGAGATGGAGGTGCGCGACCTCCTAAAGGAGTACGGCTATCCGGGCGATGAGGTCCCGGTGATCCGTGGCTCGGCGCTCCAGGCCCTGAAGGCCACTTCCCTGGACGACCCGGCGGTGAAGCCCATCCTCGACCTCCTCGAGGCCCTCGACAACTACATCCCGCTCCCCAAGCGGGAGGAGGACAAGCCCTTCCTCATGCCCATCGAGGACGTGTTCTCCATCAAGGGACGCGGTACCGTGGTGACCGGGCGCGTGGAGCGCGGCCGCCTCCGCCCGGGCGATGAGGTGGAGATCGTGGGGCTCACCGACGAGATCAGGAAGACCGTGGCCACCTCCATCGAGATGTTCAACAAGGTCCTGGACGAGGCCATCGCCGGCGACAACATCGGGGTGCTTCTGCGGGGCATCGAGAAAGACGAGGTGGAGCGGGGCCAGGTCCTCGCGGCCCCCGGCACCATCACCCCGCACACCGAGTTCCTCGCCCAGGTGTACGTCCTCTCCAAGGACGAGGGCGGCCGGCATACCCCGTTCTTCTCCGGGTACAAGCCGCAGTTCTTCTTCCGCACCACCGATGTCACCGGGGAGATCCAACTCCCCGAGGGCGTCGAGATGGTGATGCCCGGCGACAACGTGGACGGCCTCCGTTGCAAGCTCATCAAGCCTGTGGCCCTGGAGAAGGGACAGCGGTTCGCCATCCGGGAGGGCGGCCGCACTGTGGGCGCGGGTGTGGTGACGGAAATCATCAAGTGATATGGCGAAAAAGGACAACGTCCTCTTGGTGAGCCTGGCTTGCGCGGAGTGTGGGCGCAGGAACTACCATACCACGCGCAATCGCCAAAACCGCAGGGACAAGCTCGTCCTGCGGAAGTACTGTAAGTGGTGCCGTCGCCACACAACCCACAAAGAGGTTTAAAATAAAAGGTGGACAGGCCCGTAGCTCAACTGGCAGAGCACCGGACTCCAAATCCGGAGGTTGGGGGTTCGAGTCCCTCCGGGCCTGCAAGGGGGAACCTAGATGATCCAGAAGATCAGGGATTATTTTCGGGCCGTAATCGCTGAGGCCAAGAAGGTCAGTTGGCCCTCGTGGCAGCAGGTGGCGGCCTTCACGGCCTTGATCCTCCTCATGGTGGTGGCCCTGGCGATCTACCTGGGCCTCGTGGATACCGTCGTGAAGGCCATCCTCAGCGCTCTCCTGAAGAGGTAAGGTCGGAGAAGCGAGAACCCGGAACGAGGATGCAGCGAAAAAAGTGGTATGCCATTCAGACCTCCGCCGGTTCCGAGCTGCGCGTCAAGAAGCAACTCGAGGAGCGCGTGCGCCAGCTCGGCTGGGAGAGGTATTTCGAGCCCATCCGCCGTGACGGCGAGGTGGAGTACTTCCTCGTGCCGGTGGAGGAGGTGGTCACCTCCCGTTCCCGCCGGGGGCGGGCCACCGAGTACCGGGTCTCCTACGACTATGACCTCCTGGTGAAGAACAACGAGCGGGTGGAACGGGGCACCCTCATCGCCCGCCGCCCCCCGCGTCATCTCAAGCGGCCGGCCCGGGTGGTGTCCATCGAGCCCATGTGGCGCATCGTGGTGGAGCGGGTGGACCGGACCGAGAAGGAGTACCTGATCCCGCAGGACAAGCAACTCCGGCGCGACATCCGCGTGGGGGAACGGGTGCGCGCCGGCGTCCCCATCACCACCGACTCCGATTCCCGCTACCGCATCGATATCCAGGGCCAGATCGTGACCCGGGAGAAGGTGCGGCGGATCACCCTGGAATACGAGGACGGGACGCGGGAGACGCGCATCATCCCCGAGGAACTCTGTCCCCGCCTCCGGGAGGGCCAGGAGCTCCCCGAGGGGTTCGAGATCGAGAGGGAACACAAGATCTATGCCAACGCCTCGGGGTTGGTGAAGGTCAAGGAATACAAGGAGAAGAGGATCATCTCCATCCACCGGATCGAGAAGCGCCGCCTCTTCCCCGGGTACGTGTTCGCCAAAATGGGGTTGGACGAGGAACAGATGCGGGAGCTTCTGGCGGGGATCGAGGGGGCACGGTTCGTGGGGAACCGGTTCCATCCCATCCCCATCGATGGCCAGGAGATGCTCGCGGTACAACGCTCCGCCGGGCTGGCCGAAGCGCCAACGGTCGAGGAGGAGCGCAGGCCCAAGGTGGAAGTGGAGTTCGAGGTGGGCGAGATCGTCCAGATCATCGAGGGGCCGTTCGCCGACTTCACCGGCGCGATCAAGGAGATCGACAAGGAGGCCGAGGAAGCGGTGGTGTCGGTCAAGATCTTTGGTCGAGAGCTTCCGGTGCGGATAAGCTTGGACGGCATCGCCAAGATCTAAGGAGGAAGGGATGGCTAAGCAGGTCGCGGCCAAGATCAAATTGCAGATCCCCGCGGGCCAGGCGAGCCCCGCGCCGCCGGTGGGCCCGGTGCTCGGCATGCACAAGGTCAACATCATGGAGTTCTGCAAGAAGTTCAACGAGGCCACCAAGAACGAGGAGCTCGGGATCCTCATCCCGGTGGAGATCACCGTTTACTCCGACCGCTCGTTCGATTTCGTCCTCAAGCAGCCGCCGGTCTCGGTCCTCCTGAAGAAGGCGGCGGGGATCGAGAAGGGATCCCCCGAGCCCAACCGGATCAAGGTGGGCAAGGTGACCATGGAGCAGGTCCGCCGCATCGCCGAACGGAAGCTCCCCGACATGAACACCAAAGACATCGAGGCCGCGATCCGGATGGTCCTCGGCACGGCGAAGAACATGGGAATCGAGGTGGTCGAGGAATGAAGCGCTCGAAGCGGTACCTCGAGACGGTGGCGGTGGTGGAGAAGACGCGGGTCTACCCAGTGCGGGAGGCCATCGAGCTCATGAAGAAGACGGCCACGGCCAAATTCGACGAGACCGCCGAAGCCGCCTTCAACCTCGGG
>JAJRVI010000047.1 GCA_024277405.1 Fidelibacterota bacterium | reverse complement strand
GCACGATGTCCCGCCGCAGGAGCGGCTCCCCCCCGGTCAGCCGCACCCGCCGCACCCCGAACTCCGTGGCCACGCGCACGACATCCACGATCTCCTCGAAGCTCAGGACCTCCCCCTTGGGGGCGAGGGCCGGGGCCCCGGCACGACAGTAGATACAGCGCAGATCGCAGCGGTCCCCCACGGATACCCGGAGGTACGTGATCCTGCGCCCGAACCTATCCCGCATGACCCCTCCGCAGCTCGTAGGCCGCGTGCCCGAGGAGGGGGAGGAGGAGCCTCTCCAGCGCCAGCGAGACCCCGTGGGGCGAGCCCGGGAGGGCGAAGACGAGCTTCCCGCGGGTGATGCCGGCGAACGCCCGGGAGAGCAACGCCCGGGGGCCGATCTCCTCGAAACTCAGCCTGCGGAAGGCCTCCCCGAACCCGGGGAGTTCCCGCTCCAGCAGGGGCAATACCGCCTCGGGGGTCACATCCCGGGGGGATATCCCCGTCCCCCCGTTGAGGATCACCGCGTCCACCCCCGGATCCCCCAGGGCCTCCTCCAGGGCCGTCCGGATCCTCTCGGGCTCGTCGGGGACCACGGCATACCCTTTGACCTCGTGGCCGGCCCGCCGGAGGGCCTCGGCGATAAGGCGGCCGCTCTCGTCGGTCTCGGGGGTGCGGGTGTCGCTCACCGTGACGAGGAAGCACCCGACCCCTTCCACCGAAAGGTGTTCGTGAGCGTGCATACCGATGTTGAGTATATGGCCTCCTCCGCTCCGGGCTCCAGCGCATCCCTCGGCGTGTCGGGCCCCTCACCGGTTGTGTGAAAAATCTTCAGCACTTAGAATGCGGTTCCGATGCGTGATCACCGTGAGCTCGGCTCTCTCCTCCGGCGCCTCAACGGGAAAGGGTACGGGGCGTACAAAGAGATCGGGGGCGCTTGGAGCTTCCCCGAATTCGTCCTCTTCGTGGACCACGTCCAGGGGGATCCCTTCGCGACCCCGAGCCGCCTCCGGGTACGGGTGCCCATGGAGGTGGCGGGGATCCCCCGGGACTTCTACCGGAACCGGCCCCGGAAGATCGCCCTGGAGGACTTCCTCGTGCGGCAACTGGCCCGCTGGATCCCGAAGCTCACCAAGGGGAACCGGGGCTCGGGCCACGCGGGGAGGTTCTCCGTGGTGGCCTTCGGCCAGTGCATCCTCCACCGCACCGCCGTGTGGGTCACGGAGGAGTATGTGGAGTCGATCCTCTCGGTGGGCCTCCCCGCGGCGGGGCGCAGGATCCTGGGGCGCGAGGCCGCGGAGATGCTGCTTGCGGAGCTCCCCGCCCTGGTGGAGGCCGCGCTCCTTTTCCATAACCTCCCCAAGGACGCCCTCAGAGAGCACGTGGCCTGTGGGGAGGACGCGGAAGCCCTGCGGGCACAGCTTCCGGAAAAGGGACTGGTGGCGTTCGTGGCCGAGGGGGCCATCCTCCCCCGGGAGTCCGGGGTCTCGGATCGGCCCTTACGGGAGGGGGCCGTCCCCTTCATCCCACCTCCCTCACTTATGGTGACCCTGGAACGGCCGAACCGCGGCCCCATCCGCGGGATGGGGATCCCCGAGGGGGTGACCCTGATCGTGGGCGGCGGGTACCACGGCAAATCCACCCTCCTCTCCGCCCTGGCCCAGGGAGTCTACAACCACATCCTCGGGGACGGCCGCGAGCACGTGGTCACCCGACGGGAGGCGGTGGTGATCCGGGCCGAGGACGGCCGGTTCGTGTGCGGGGTGGACATCTCCCCGTTCATCGACAACCTCCCCAACGGGACCGATACGAGGAACTTCTCCACCCAGAACGCCTCCGGCTCCACCTCCCAGGCGGCGAACATCATGGAGGCCCTGGAGGCCGGGGCCAAGGTGCTTCTCGTCGACGAGGACACCTCGGCCACCAACTTCATGATCCGGGACGAGCGCATGCAGGAGCTCGTGGCCAAGGAGAAGGAGCCCATCACCCCGTTCCTGGACAAGGTAAGGCCCCTCTATCGGGATCACGGGGTGAGCTCGGTCCTGGTGATGGGGGGCTCGGGGGATTACTTCGAGGTGGCCGACACGGTGATCATGATGGACGCGTACCGCCCGGTGGACGTAACGGAGCGGGCGAAGGAGATCGTGCGCAGGTACCCCCTGAAGCGCCGTCCCGAGGGCGGGGACCACTTCGGTCCCATCCCCAGGCGCGTCCCGGACCTCGCCTCCGTCCGCGCCCGCACCCCGAAGGGGAAGCTCAAGATCCGGGCCACCAAGATGGCGATCCAGCTCGGGAACTCCGTGATCGACCTCTCCCGGATCCACCAGATCGCCGAGGTCCCCCAGGCCCGGGCCATCGGCTACATCCTGGCGTATCTCTCGGAGAACGCCCGGGCGTTCTCGGGGAAGCCCCTGACGGAGATCCTGTATGAGGTGGAGCGGACGTTGGAGGAGGAGGGCCTCTGGCCCTTTCTCCCCGCGCGGTACGGGGACCTCGCCGCCCCACGCCGGTTCGAGATCGCGGCCGCGCTCAATCGCCTCCGTACCATGCGATTGGTACCCGGAACCGGATGATCAGGACTGGGGCACCACCAATATCGGGCAGGGGGCGTCCTCGAGCACGCGCTCGGTGACAGGGCCGATGAGGATCCGCCGGGGGCCACGGTGGCCCACCTTGCCGATGATGATCAGGTCCACGCCCTCGGATCGCGCCAGATCCACGATGATCCGGTGTGGGACCCCTTGGGCGATGATGCCCCGGAACTCCACCCCGCCCTTCCGGGCGAGTTCCTCCATATGGGCCAGGGCGCTCTCCCCCTCCCGACGGAAGGACTCCTCCACCTCGCGGGCCTCCTTCTTGAGGAAGGACGCGAGCAGTTTGGCGTTGTCGGTATCCACCACGTATAGGCCGATCACCGTGAACCCCAATGCCTCGGCCAGGCGGATCCCGTATTCGGCGGCCTGCATGGACCACCGGGAAGCGTCCACCGGGATCAGGGCCTTACGGAAAGGTTTTTCCACGGTCATCCCCCTCTCCCCCTTTTCTTCAAGAGCTTCATCTGAAAGATGGTCTCCCGTTCCATCTCCTCCAGGCGGCCCTCGATGTAGTGGATCGTCTCCTCGTAGTTGGGGATGAAGATGTTCTCTAGGGCGTTCACCCGGCGTTGGGTCTTCTTGAGTTCCACCGCCAGGTGCCAGGCAGCCCGCTCGATCTCGGCCAGCCGGAGGATCACCTCCAGGGCATCGTGGAACCGCCGCAGGGCCTCGTCCAAGGTATGGGATGTGCCCAGGAGGCCGAACTGGGGTTGCAATTCCAGGATCTGTCGCTCGAGGAGCGGGATGGGGACGCCCATGACGCTCCGCTCCCGCAGGTTGACCTTGGCCTCGGCCACGCAGGCGAGGGCCGCCCGCCTCACCTGGTCGCGCCCCAACTCCACCATCGCCTCCCGCAGGACTCGATAGGCCTGGGCCAGGGCCTCCTCCGTC
>JAJRVI010000046.1 GCA_024277405.1 Fidelibacterota bacterium | reverse complement strand
TGTCCAAGCTCTTCGACCATCCCCTCACGACCGAGGGGATCGAGCGCTTCCTCGCGGACTGGAAGAGAGTCCCCAAATGAGGCCGCCTACAACAGGCGTACCGGCATGCAGACGTAAATGAAGCCCTGATCCTCGGGGGCGATATCCCCTGAGGGCTCGAGCAGGCCCGCCCGATCGGGCGCCGACAGCCACAGGACCACCTGATCCGATTTCATCCGGCGCAGGGCGTCGATCAGGTACTCCGCCTTGAAGGCGATCTCGATCCCCCGGGGCGCGGGCTTCACGAGCCGCACACGCTCCGTGCCGGTCCCTTTCTCGCGCGAGGCGGAGGAAACCTCCAGGGTGTTGGACGAGGTCAGGGCGTGTAGGGACACCGCGCCCGACTCCTCGGCGGCCGTGATCTCCAGGCGTCGGAGGGTGGCGAGGAATTCCTCGCGGGGGAGGAAGAGGCCGATGTCGTTCTCCCGCGGGATCACCCTCTCGAAGTCCGGGAACTCCTCCTGGATGAGGCGCGCCGTGAAAGCCACCGGGCCGGCGGAGAAGTGGGCTTGGCCCTCGCCGAGGTGGACGAGGACCTCCCCGGCGGCCACGGTCCCCAGGACCCTCATCAGGTCCGTCATCACCTGGGCGTCGATGAGGAGGCTCCGCGGCTCCCCCTCGGCCAGCCCATCCACGGGGAGCTCCCGGACCGCCAGGCGGTACCCGTTCGTGGCCGCGAGCTTCACCTTGCCGTTGCCGAGCACCATATTGACCCCGGTGAGGGCGAGTCGGGTGGTTTCGGTGGCCTTCACCGCGGCGAACGCCGTCTGCTGGATGGCCTGGATGAAGGCCTCCCGGGCGATGTGGCAGAGGGGATCCCCCTCCGGGGCGGGGAGCTGGGGGAACTCGTCCGCCGGGAGGGTGAGGAGCTCGAAGGTCGCGGGACCGCAACTCAGCCGGACCTTGCCGTCCGCCGTCGCCAGGAGGACGCGGTCCTCATCCGGGAGCCGGGTCACGAGTTGCCCCAGGACCTGGCCGTGGAGGACGGCCTCCCCCTGGGCCTTGATCTGCGCGGGGATGCGGCAGCGGATCGCGCGTTCGAGGTCGGTGGCGCAGAGCTCGAGCTCGCCCTCCAACGTGCGCAGGAGGATCCCGGAGAGTATGGGCATCGAGCTCTTCCCGGCGATGGCGTGTCCCGCGGTGCGCGTCCCAAATACCAAGTCCTCCCGGAGAACCTCGAGTTCCATCCCTTACCCTCCTTTTCCACAAGGATAGCGTCCCGGGGGCGGTTAAGCCAACGGGAGAAGCTCCAGTATCCGCCGACAGACCTCCTCCGGGGGACCGGTGGCATCGATCACATGCCCGTTGGGGACCCCCTTTATGAGCTCCAGATATGCCTGCCGTACCCGGGTCCGAAAGGCGAGGCCTTCCGCCTCGAACCGATCTTTGGTCCCGGTGCGCTCCAACGCGACCTCGGGGGGCACGTCGAGGAGGAAGGTGTAATCGGGCTCGAGACCCCCGGTGGCGATCGCGTTCAGTTCCCTGACGAGATCCACCGGGATCCCACGTCCGTAACCCTGGTAGGCGACGCTGGAGAGGGTGTAGCGGGAGGAGATAACCCACTTGCCCGCCTCCAGGGCCGGCCTGATGAGTTCCTCCACGTGCTGGCGACGATCGGCGAGGAGGAGGAAGAGCTCGGCCAGGGGCTCGATGCGCCGGCCGGGGTCCAGGAGTATGCCCCGCAACGCCCGCCCCAACTCCGTGCCCCCGGGCTCCCTGGTGACGACCACGGGGATCCCCCGCCGCGAGAGCTCCCGGGAGAGGAGCGCGAGCTGGGTGGATTTGCCCGCGGCGTCGGGGCCCTCCAATACGATGAACAGGGGCTTCACCGCCGCCTCCAAAGCACCCCGGCCGCCACGAGCGCCGCCCCCACCACCACCGAGGCGTCGGCCAGGTTGAAGGCCGGAAAGAACCGGAAGTCCAGGTAGTCAACCACGTAGCCGCGTATCAGCCGGTCGATCAGGTTTCCCAGGGCCCCGCCGAGCACGAGGCCTCCCCCGATGCGCTCCCAATGGCCCCGGAAGACCCCCCGATGGAGGGCCCACACGATCCCCAGGGAGATCGCGCCCACCAGGAAGGTCAACATGAGGTTCTGGCCGCGCAGGATCCCGAACGCGGAGCCGGTGTTGTGGATCCGGGAGAGGTAGAGGAGCCCCGGGAGGATGGGGAACGACTCGCCGAGGCCGAGTCGGGAGACGACGGCGTGCTTGAGGAGCTGGTCCAGGGCGAGGACGAGCCCGGCGAGGACGAAGGGAAAGAGTTTCGTTCTCACCGCGCAGAGACCTCCTCGCTCCCAGGGTGAACAACAAAAAAGGCGGCACCGCCGCCCGATTGGTGGCCCCGAGGGGATTTGAACCCCTGTCGCCGGGATGAGAGCCCGGTATCCTAGGCCGCTAGACGACGGGGCCAAGCACGAAGGATTATACCGAATGTCTCGCGGCATCCGCAAGCACGGACAGGGCGTAATCGACGTCCGGGCGCGCGATGCCGTAATGAGTAACGAGGCGAAAGCTCCTCGGGCCCGTACGGTGGAACAGCACGCCCCCGGCCCGGGCCCTCCGGTGGAACTCCCCGGGATCGCCCCGCACGAGCTGGAAGTAGACGATGTTCGTCCTTACCCGTTCGGGCTCGGTGGCGAGCCCATCGACGTCCGCGATCCCCCGCGCGAGGGCCGCTGCGTTCTCGTGGTCCTCGGCGAGCCTCTCTACCATGGTGCGAAGGGCCACGATCCCGCACGCGGCGATGATCCCCGCCTGCCGCATGCCCCCGCCCACCATCTTCCGCACCCGCCTGGCCTCCTCGATGAACCCGCGCTCGCCGCAGATCACCGAACCCACCGGGGCCGCGAGTCCCTTGGAGAGGCAGAAGGTCACCGAGTCCACCCCCCCGACGAGCTCTCGCACCTCCACCCCCAGGGACACCGCGGCGTTGAAGATCCGTGCCCCGTCGAGGTGCACCGCGAGGCCGTGTCGGCGGGCCAGGGAGACCACCTCCGCGGTGTACCCCGGGGTGAGGGGGGCACCCCAGCAACGGTTGTGGGTGTTCTCGAGGCATATCAGGCGGGTGCGGGGGAAGTGGATGTCCTCCGGGCGAATGGCGGCCTCGATCCGTTGCAGGGGAATGGTTCCATCGGGTTCATTCGGCACGGGATGGGGATGGATGCCCCCCAGCGCCGCGATCCCCCCGACCTCGTAGAGGAAGGTGTGGGACCGATCCCCGAGGATGACCTCGTCCCCCCGGCCGCAATGGGCGAGGATGGAGACGAGGTTCCCCATGGTCCCGCTCGTCACGAGGAGGGCCGCCTCCTTCCCGGTGATCTCAGCGGCGAGCTCCTCCAACGCCCGGACGGTGGGGTCCTCGCCGTAGACATCGTCTCCCAGGGGCGCCCGGAGGATCGCCTCCCGCATCGCGGGCGGGGGTAGGGTGACCGTGTCGCTCCGGAGGTCCACGATCCTCATCTTCGGGGCCTTCCCCCCTGTCTTTCGCGGAAATAACGGTCGATGGCGTGGGCGGCGCGGCGCCCGGCCGCCATCGCGGCCACCACCGTGGCCGGGCCGGTGACCACGTCGCCGCCGGCGAAGACCCCCTCTACCCCGGTGTAGCCGTCCCCGTCCGTCTCGATGGTCCCCCATCGTGTCAAGCGGAAACCCTCCTCCGTCTGGGTGATGAGGGGATCGGGGCGGGTCCCGATGGCCATCACCACCGTGTCCAGAGGGATGGTGACATTCGAGCCTTCGATGGGGATGGGGCGGCGCCTTCCCGAGGAATCCGGCTCGCCCAGCCTCATCCGCACGCACTCCGCCGCCACCACCCGGCCCCCCTCCCCGATGAAGCGGACGGGGTTCACGAGGAAATGGAATTCGACCCCTTCCTCCCGGGCCTCGTGCACCTCGGCGGAGAACGCCGGCATCTCGGCCTCGGTGCGGCGGTAGAGGATCATCACCCGTTCGGCCCCGAGCCTGAGCGCCACGCGGGCGGCGTCGATGGCGGTGTTGCCCCCGCCCACCACCCCCCCCACCCTCCCCACCCGGAGGGGCGTGTCGTACTCGGGGAAGAGGTGGGCATTGAAGAGGTTGACGCGCATGAGGAGCTCGTTGGCGGAATACACGCCGGCGAGTTCCTCCCCGGGTATCCCCATGAACTGCGGCTTCTCGGCCCCGGTCCCCAGGAACACCGCGTGGAACCCCTCGGCGAAGAGGTCCTCCAGGGCGAGGGAGCGCCCGACCACGACGTTGGTGTGGATCTCCACCCCCAGCTCGCGCAGGTTCCGGATCTCGGTGCGGACGATCCGGTGGGGCAGGCGGAACTCGGGGATGCCGTATAGCAGGACCCCGCCGGCCTCCTGTAGGGCCTCGAACATCACTACATCGTGCCCCAGGCGCCTGAGGAACGCGGCGCACCCGATCCCCGCGGGGCCGGACCCCACCACCGCTACCCGGAACCCTGTGGGGGACCCCACCTCGGGGAGCTCCACCCCGTTCTCGTACTCCCAATCGGCCACGAACCTCTCCAGGGCCCCGATCTGCACGGGATCGAATTTCTTCGCCAACACACAATGCCCTTGGCACTGGACCTCGTGGGGACAGACCCGGCCGCACACCGCTGGGAGGACGGTGGTCTCCTTCAGCACACGGATCGCGCCGCGGAAGTCGCCCTCCCTGATCCGGGCGATGAACCCCGGGATGTCGTTCCCCGCCGGGCAGCCCTCCACACAGCTGGGGCGCTTGCACTGCAGGCAGCGCTCGGCCTCGCGCACCGCCTCATCGGGGGTATAGCCGACCGCCACCTCGGCGAAGCCCTTCGTCCTTTCCTTCGGGTCCAGGTGCCGCATCGGGGTCGCTTCGGGACGGATCATGCCCCCTCCTTTCCGAGGTAGCGGTCGAGGGCGAGGCCCTCCTCCTCGCGGTAGGCG
>JAJRVI010000045.1 GCA_024277405.1 Fidelibacterota bacterium | reverse complement strand
ATCCCCGATACCACCGTGATACCCCGCGCCGCCAGCTCCTCGGCGAGCCCCCGGGCCACGAGCCGGCCGTAGCTCGTGGCCCGGCGTGTCCCCACGATGGCCAGCGCCTTCCCCTCCTCCGCCGTGAGTTCCCCCAGGATGTACAGCACAAGAGGGCGATCGGATAGCCGCCGCAGGGGTTCGGGATAGGCCGCGTCCTCGAACGTGACCACCCGTGCGCCGGCCTTCTCGGCACGGATGAGCTCGCGCTCGGGATCGAACCGCGCCCGCTCGGCGGCGAGCCGCTCCGCCGCGTCCGAGCCGATCACGCCCGCGAGCTCCCCGACCCCCACGGCCAGGATTTCCCTCGGATCCCCGAAGGCACGCAACAGGAGGTTCAACCTCCTCGGGGTTAGGGAGGGGAGCGCGTTCAGGGCGATCCAGGCGAGCTTCCTCTCCACGGCGGGATTCTAAATCCTTTCTCGCTTGGTCCCCAAAAGCCTCTGGGCTATGATGGTAAAAATTTTTCGGGAGGAGAAGATGAAAAAGGCCTTCATACTGGCTCTATTGGTACTCTGGCCCGGGTTCGCGATGACCGCCGAGGAATTCCGCCTCATCTCTGCTCCGGGGGGAACCGCATATCACTATCACGTCGTTGCCTTCCTGCCCGATGGGACCCTCATCGTCGCCCGTGGGCGCTCGGTGGAGCTCTGGCCCCCGCCTTGGACCGGTCCACGGCGGACCCTGCAGGGCCATGGGGGCACGGTGTCCGCGGTCGCCGTCTCGCCGGACGGGAAGTACATCGCCACTTCCGATTCGGATTCGGAGATCATCGTCTGGGATACCGCGACCTGGCGGGAACTTCACCGCTTCGGCGCCCATTCCTTCACGGTGTGGGCCCTGGACTTCTCGCCCGACGGGACGTTGCTGGCCTCCGGGGCCTTCGACACCACCATCCGGGTTTGGGACCTCTCCCTGGGAATGGAGGTGTTGCTCCTCCAGGGCCACAAGAGCTGGATACGCTGTGTCGACTTCTCCCCCGACGGGTCGCGCCTCGTCTCCAGCTCCTGTGACGGCACCGTGAGGCTCTGGGACGTGGCGCGCGGCGGCCTGCTCGCCACCATCAAGGCGGGGATCGATGGGATCTACAACGTGCGCTTCTCCCCCGATGGGTCCCTTCTCATCTGGGGAAACTACGAAGGAGACATCAAGTTCTACGATGCCGAGACCCTGGAGGAGGTCCGGGTCATCTCCAACCCGAAGAAGCCCATCTACGGCCTCGCCATCTCCCCGGACGGGATGTACCTGGCCTCGGCGGGGTTCGACAAAGTGGTACGGGTCTGGGAGCTGAGCACGGGGCGGCCGGTGGCGGAGTTCTCCGGCCACACCTCCCACATCTGGGGGCTCGCCTTCTCCCCGGACGGGAAGTACCTGGCCTCCGCGTCCAAGGATGGCACGGTCAGGATCTGGAAACTCCCTTGAGGAGCTCGCGGCGGAGATCGTCTCCTGCCGGAGATGTTCCCGGCTCGTCCGATTCCGGGAGGAAGTGGCGAGGAGGAAACGCCGGGCGTTCCGCTCCGAGGAGTACTGGGGTAAGCCCGTGCCGGGGTACGGGGACCCGGGGGCGCGGCTCCTCATCGTGGGGCTCGCCCCCGCGGCCCACGGAGCGAACCGCACCGGGCGCATGTTCACCGGCGACGGCCCGGCCGGGGCCGGCGATACCCTGATGCGGGCCCTCCATCATCTGGGCCTGGCCAACATCCCCTACTCCCGCTCCCGCGACGACGGCCTCGTCCTCCGCGGGACCTTCCTCACCGCGGTGGTACGCTGTGCCCCGCCGGGGAACCGCCCCACCGGAACGGAGATCCACAACTGCCTCCCCTTCCTCGTCCGGGAGCTCGCGCTCCTGCGTTCGGTGCGGGCCATCCTGTCCCTGGGGAGGGTGGCGTTCGCCGGCTGTCTACGGGCCCTGGAATCCCGTGGCCTGACGATGCCGCGGCCGCGGCCCGCCTTCGCCCACGGTGCCACCTACAAGGTGGGCCCCTATTGGCTTGTGGCCTCGTACCACCCCTCCCGCCAGAACACCCAGACCGGGCGGCTGAGCGAGGATGCCTTCCTCGAAGCCGTGGAGGCGGCCAAGGGCCTGGCCGGACTTTAAAACGGGATCCGGACCTCGAGGCTCAGGGTGCGAAGTTCGAGGGGGAACGCCACGTCCGCCCGCAGGTAAAGTTCCACCCACTCCCCCACGAAGCCCAGCGAAAGGGACACAGGGGAAAGTCCCTGTGGCGTCACCCCGGCGCCCAAGCTGAATCTCAGTGGGTCGGGGCTAAGGGAGAAAAAGAGGCTCGCCCGCCGGAACCCTTCGGGACCGAACGTGGTCTGGACGCTGACCCTCAACGGGCTTTCCTGGTACCCCACCTCGGCGGTGGAGTACTCCCACCCCTCGCGGAAGCGGTTCGCCACGGTGATCCAGAAGGGATAAGGGCTGTAGCCCAGGGAGAGTACCACCCCCCTCAGGGAGAGGGGAGGGGGATATAGGTCCAGGGACAGGCCGGCTTCGATGCGGATGTCCTCCCAGGAGAGGCCCGCCGAACCCTCGCCCGTGGCGGTGAGGGAGGGGGTGCCCAGGGGATCCCGTATGTCGAGGCCGAACCGGGCACCGATCGCGATCGCTCCCCAGGGAAACTCCCAGGCGTCGGAGGAAAAGGCGACCGTCTTCCGGAGGTGGGAGAGCCCGGAAGGGGTAAAGCCCCCCTGGACGGATAGGCGTAGCGGCTCGAGGTCGAGGGACCCCCTCAGGGTGAGTCCCCATGTGAGTTCCGGGAACGGCAGGGAGAAGCTCGCCCCCAAGGAGAGAACGTCCCAGGACCAGCTCAGGTTGAGGAGGCCGGTGAAGGCCACATCGGTGCCCCCTTGCCAACCGGCGCGGAACCCGAGGTTCCCCGAGATGGACCCGGAGCCCCAAAAAGGAAGGAGAAGCAACAACGCACCGCCGAGGATCACGCGCATAACGCGCTGAGTATAAGGTGAAAGAGGGGGAGGAGAAAGCTAAAATAAAGTTTACCAAAAGGTCTATAGACATCTAAAGGAGGCCGGATGGGGTTCTGGAAGCGGATCGGGACGTTGCTTTTCGAGCAACCCCCCACCCTCCTTTTCGTGGAGCACGGCAAGAAGGTGTGCGAGACGACGAAGCACTTCCTCGCGGCCATGGAGGCGTTCTCCTCGGGGGGGGACATCGAGGGGATCAGGCGGGAGGTGGATCGCTGGGAACACGAGGCGGATCAGATCAAACACGAGATCCGTCGAAAGCTCCCCCGGAGCGATCTCTTCCTCCCCATGGCGCGGGGCGACCTCATGGACCTCCTGTGGCAGCAGGACGAGATCGCGGACAAGGCCCAGGACGCAGTCCACCTCCTGGGCCTGCTCCCCATGACCCTCCCCGCGGACCTCCGTGGCACGTGGGAGAAGCTGCGCGCAGGGCTGTGGGAGAGCCAACGGGCTTACTGTAACCTCATCGCGACCCTGGAGAGGCATCTGAAGGGTGAACGCGGGCTCGCCGAGCGGATGCGGGAGCTGCTCCTGGAGATCGGGGGGCGCGAACACGAGGTCTCCACCACGGAGGACGAGCTCATCGCCGCCGTATACCGGGAGGGTTCCCTGGACCCGTTCTCCAAGGTCCATCTGGTGGAGGTGGCGCGCACGCTGGGCCAGGTGGCCGGGCATATGGAGAACGCCGCCGGCCGGATCTGTCTCCTGTTCTTGCGTTAGGTTGAGGTCCCGCTTCATCGGGGGGTATAATCCCCGTCCGGATCATCGATCACACGAAGGAGGCCCGATGAAGACTTACATGGCGAAGAAGGAAGACGCCGGCATCACCTTCAAGCGCGAGTGGTATGTGATCGACGCCACCGATCAGCCGCTGGGACGCCTCGCGTCCAAGATCGCCCTGATCCTGCAGGGAAAGCACAAGCCCACCTATACCCCACACTTCGATGTGGGCGATTACGTGATCGTGATCAACGCCGAGAAGGTGAAGCTCACGGGCAAGAAATGGGAACAGAAGCTCTATCGACATCACACTGGTTACGTGGGACACCTCCGGGAGATCCCCTACGAGGAACTCGTCAAGGTACATCCCGATTGGCCTATACGGCTCGCGGTCAAGCGCATGCTCCCCAAGAACAACCTGGGCCGGAGGATGCTGCGCAAGCTCAAGGTCTACGCGGGGCCCGAACACCCCCACGCGGCCCAGAGGCCCAAACCCCTTTCCCTCTGACCGTCCCCCGTTATACCCCCTTCCCCGCCCCCGGGGACAGCTGTCACAGATGCCCATGACAAATTGAGGTGACCCGCGGGGCAACCTTCCTACGGCACACAGCGGGCGGCCGCTACGCTTCAGCCGGCTATGTGGGTGCGCAGGAAGGCCATCGTAGCGGTCGCCGTCGTGATGCTCCTCGCCGGGGGCGCATACGCCGAGAGGATGGCGGTCCTCCTTCAGTGCGCTGTAGGGATCCCGTCCTACGCCGTGCGCCAGCTTCAGGTCTACCTCGCCCAGCGGGCGGCCTTTTTCAGCGGCATGCAGGTGATCCCCGACCACGAAGTGCGTCGGGCCCAGAGCGAGCTCGGCGTGTACCTGGGGACCTACATCCCCGACGAGGGTGTGAAGAAGCTCCTGCGGCGCTTGGGGGCCGATTACCTCTTCATCGTCCGCATCGTCAAATGGGAGAACAGGTGGGAGATCAGGGCGGAACGGGCCATCTTCATCTCGGGGGTGGGGCTCCTCGATCCCACCCTGGGCAACCTCCTGGGGCCGCTGGGACTCCTTTCCGCCCTGGACAGGCGCGCCCGGGTCACGCTCCTCATCCGCCTCTACGGGCCCACGGGGCTCCTCCACGCTAACCTGGTCTCGGCCGACGACGCCCCATTCCTCTCCTGGCTCTTCTCCGATCCCCTCAGGGCCGCCAGGAGAGCGGTGGACATGGCCCTGCAAGAGGTGTTGCAGATGCTCTGAGGATCGACAAAGGGTAATCGTCATCACTGACCGGTGATGACGTCTCAGTTAGACTGGAATTCGGCGGCAACAATTCGGAAGGAGGGTGATATGCGGAGGAAGATCAGCCTGTGGTTACTGGCGATCCTGGCCCTGAGCGTACCGCTTTGGGCCCAGGGGTACTTCGAGGTGTCCCAAGGGCCCCTCGTGGAGAGGGTCGAACCCCTGGCGGGAACTCAGGACGCCGCCTCGTTTTACGCCTACGTCCAATTCCCGGACTTCAGCTCCAACTGTCCCCTGGCGGAGGAGGAGGCCACCGTCATCTTCCTCTACCGGGACACCGCGGGGCAGTATTACCTCTTCGTCATCCACGATGCCCGCGGTTCAGCCACCGGGGGGTCGGCCGAGCTGTACATCCAGGGGATACCCCCGACGGCCGCGGTGGTGGTGGCGGACGATCCCGACTCCACCGATACCTACGACCTCAACACCGGCCGGTTCACGTGGGCCTGGAACCCGGGGTACACGGATGGGATGGTGCTCGGTCCCTTGGGCACCGATTTCGAGCTCGTGGTGGATCCGGTGACCCTCACCGGGATCGACCGCGTGGTCTTCCTGAGCGGGGATATCACCGCCCCCAAACGTATCGAGCTCAATACCGTCGACCCCATCAAGATCCTCGGCTCCCCCAATGAACCCCCGGTGGCGAGCTTCACCGTGTCCCCGGCGGAGCCCAGGGTCAAGCAGGAGGTGACGTTCGACGCCTCCGCGAGCCACGACCCGGACGGTCGGATCACGGAATACCGCTGGGATTTCGACGGGGACGGGGTCGTCGACCTCGTGACCACCGAAGCGGTGACCACCTACACCTATGGGGAAAGCGGCCTCTATGAGCCGGTCCTCACCGTAGTGGACGACAAGGGCGTCGCCTCCAGCTATACGGGGTCCCTCTACATCTCGCCGATCTCGCTGGTCGCCACCCGCTCCATCTCCACCATGACGGTCCTTCCCGGCTACACATTCCGGGTCACGGTGCGGATCCATGCCGATCAGGATATGGCAGGCGTGGGCCTCGATGAGGACCTCCCGGTGGGGTGGGAGGTCACCCCGGTGGAGAACGGCGGGGCGATCTTCAAGCGGGCCACCACCCAATCGGTGTTCATGGACATGCTGCGGGCCGGGACCGACAGGGTGATCACCTACGACGTCAAGGTCCCGGAGGCGGACGTCCTCAAGGCGATCCGGCTTCCCCAGCGCTTCTGCATCCAGGGCACCGTGCAGGCACAGGTCCCCGCGGTGGAGGTCCCGGTGGGCGGTGAGTCCTGCGTGATCGTGAACGACTGTCTCCCCGTGCTCGAGGCCATCGCGCACCTCATCCCGGCCCAGGCCCCCGGGGAGACCGACAAGATCGACCTCCGTCTCCCCGAGACCATCACCGACCAACAGCTCCAGCGGGCGGCCGAGCTCTGGGCGATGGACCAGCCGGTAGTGGACACCTGTGGGGAGACCATCGATCAGGCGACCCTCAAGCTCATCGCGGCCCATGCGGTGAGCTGTACCCCGGTGGACAAACCTCTTCCCGACATGCCCGCCGCCAACGTGACCGTCACCCGGACCATCCTCGCCCCCATCCCCTGCCAGGGGGTCGTACTCGGGTTCTACGACTCCGCCGGGAAGCCCATCGGCAATACCTTCACGGTGAAGATCGAGGTCACCGCCGACGCCGACGTGATCGGGGTGGGGATAGACGAGGACCTTCCCACCGGCTGGAAGGTGACTCCCCTCCAGAACGATGGCTTCGTCTATAAGCCCTCACAGATCCAGTGGACCTACCTCGGACGCCTCCGGGCCGGCGAGACCAAGACCGTCATCTACGAGGTCGAGGTGCCGCCCACCCTCCCCATCGAGCCCCCGCCGCCGGATGGCTGTGGGATCTACGATGTGGAACGGATCGTGGGGGTCGCCGACACGGGCCTCCCCTGCATCGAGGACATCGCCATCGGCGGCGACGACCGGGTGGAGCTCACCAAATGCCTCAACGTGCTCGTGGCCATCTCGCGCTGGGATGTGGAGCGGGACACCGTGGATCTCTCGCTCTCCGATCTGATCACCTTGCCCCAGGTACAGCGGGCCATCGCCTTTTGGCTCGAGGAAAGCGAGGTCCCCTATACCTGCGGCTCCAAGATCGATTACGAGACCCTCAAGGAGATCATCGCCCTGTGGCTCACCGACACGCCGATCTGCGAGGCCCTGCCCTCGGTGATCCCGGAGGAATGCCAGGGTCGCTAGAGGGGGTGAGCACGGGCTGGTCTTCCGTGCCGACGGGGCGGGGCGATCCCGCCCCGTCGGTTTTAGGAAAAAATCTTGTGAGGGAGGTGTACCACCGATGCGGGATATCGCGATCCTTTTCGGCTTCATCATCCTGGGGGCGCTGAGCGCGGGAGCGGTGACACTGCAGACCTCCACCTTCACCCCGGATCCCGGGGAAACGATCCAGCTCTGGGCCTCCGAGGTACCGCTGGGGGCGAAGTTTCTCTGGGACCTGAACGGTGACGGAGTGGCCGACCAAGTTACGGACGCGCCGCGCATCAAGTGGACCGTACCCGAGGGGACCCACGAAGTCCGTCTCACCGTGACGCGGGACGAGCAGGTGATCGCTTCCATCGCGGCTCTGATCGTGGCGGATCCCTTCATCGCCTGCTGGCAGACGGTCCGGCCATCCACGGGGGGGGCCCTGGAAGTGACCGTGACCGTCCGCGCCAAGACGGAGTTGAGCGCGCCGGGGCTGGAGCTCAGCATCCCCACGGGTTGGGGTTGGGGCCAGGTCCTCGAACCCATGGACCTCTACAAGACCGTGGGGGGCAAGCTCGTCGGCACATGGGCCCTCCAGCTCCATCCCGGCGACGAGCTCTCCTTCCGGTACCTGGTCCATCCCGCCTCGCCGGGGGCCACGTTCGTCTTCTCCGGGAGGGCGACGGCCTACGTGGGAGGACGCTATCACACCGTGCCCATCGCGGGGATCATCGGGCCGTAATTGCCCTAGGGAAGCGCGCGGGCGTTATCCCACAGGGAGTCGAAGAACCGCCCGAACACCATCCCCAGGGAGGGTACGCCGATGAGGGCGATCCCGGCCTCCACGTTCCTCGTCAGGGAGTAATAGGACCAGTTGGCCGAGGAGATAAGGAGGTCCTCCCCGTCCACGACCAGGAGCTTGGCATGTAGGGTGGAGTCCGGGGGATCGAACCGCACCTCCACCCCGTGCAGGAGGAGATACGTGGCGACCTCCCGGGTTTCCCCCACGAAGTACGGATCCCCGCGTCCCTCCCCGCCCTCGAGCAGCACCCGCACCCGTGTCCCCCGGGCCGCCGCGGCGACGAGGCCCGCCACGAGCTTGTTTGAGGGGCTCGTGGGATACTGGGGGTAATAGCGGAGCTTGTAAAGGGCGAGATCGATCCGCGCCTCGGCGTCCGCCAAGAGCTCCCCGGCCAGCGCGAGGTGGGTGGCCTCCCCTTGGGGAAACTCCGGGACGGGGACGAGGGCAGGAGTTCCCGCTCGTTCCGTTTCCACCTCCACATCCAAGCGCCCGTCCCAAACGAGCCCGAAGAACTCGCGGAATGTCCCGGCGACGTCACGTGAGCGCACGAGCATGTCGACCTGGACGCTCCCAAAAAGGCCGTTGTAGGTCCAGGGGCTCGACCCGAGAAGGGTGAGCTCGCCGTCGATGAGGACGAATTTCGCGTGTAGGGTCACGCCGGGGTCGTCCCACCGGACCTCGATGCCCCTCGCTGCCAGGTACGCGAACGCCGCCTCCGTTTCCGGCGCGGGCTCCTCGCCGCGCTCGATGAGGACCCTCACTGCGACGCCCCGGCTCCCCGCGTCCGCCAGGGCATCCGTGAGGGCGTTGGCGGGACTTCCCCAGGGGTACCGTCGGCAGTTCGACAGCATCACGAGGATCTCCTCGCGAGCATTCCGGATCGCCTCCAGTGCCCGGCGGAAATACCCCGGTT
>JAJRVI010000044.1 GCA_024277405.1 Fidelibacterota bacterium | reverse complement strand
TACTGCCTCCAGGGCCACGTCGATGGCCCGCTTCTCCCCCTTCCGGAAGAGGCGCTCCTTCTCCTCCAGCGGCGGCTGTTGCGGCAGCCAGATGTTGGAGTCGGTGGCCAACACCGCCCCCACCCGTACCCCCCGGAGGCATCCCACCACGAAGAGGGTGGAGCACTCGTTGTCGGCCGCTACCACCCCCGCCTCCTTGAGGATGCGGTTCAGCTCCTGATCTTGGACGTAGTACGCGTCGCGGGTGTAACCGAGGCCCACGAAGACCTCGTATCCCAGGGATTCGGCGGCCCGGATCAGCCCGTTCGTTATGTCCAGGTCGGCCACCGCAGGGAATCCCAAGGGGAGATAGGCCTGGGAGGTCCCCTCCCCCCGATAGGCCCCGGTGACCACGATCAGGGACCCGATGGGGATGTGCTCCTGGCGCCCACCGCACGAGCCCACCCGGATGAAGTGCTTGCCCCCCACTCGCACTAACTCCTCCAGGGCGATGGCCGCCGATGGTCCGCCGATCCCCGTGGAACACACGCTCACCGGTACCCCGCGGTAGGTGCCGGTGAACAGGATGTACTCCCGGTTCTCGGCCACGAGCCTCCGTTCGTCGAACCGCTCGGCGATGCGACGGGCGCGGCCCGGGTCCCCCGGGAGCAGGACCCACTCCGCCACGTCACCGGGCGCGGCCCGGATGTGCTTCTGAACGCCGGGCTTCATGCGTCCTCCTTTCGCGGGAACACCGCCACCTCATCCGGCGCGGCCCGGGCCACCACCTCGTCCCCCGGGGAGAAACGCGGGGTGGATTCGGGGTGCACCACCACCAGTTCCCCTAACCCCGTCTCCACCACGTACTGCACCGATTCGCCCTGGAACGCGTGGGAGACCACCCGCCCGGGGATCCCCTCGCCCCCAGGGGGGAACAGCCGCAGGGAGGAGGGGCGGATCGCCACCGTCACCTCGGTCCCGGGGGCGAGGTCTTCCCCGCGGACGCGCAGCCGGACCCTGCCCGCCCGCAATACCAACTCCCCCCCTTCACGGGCCTCCACCACCGCGTCGAACCGGTTGGTGAACCCCATGAAGTCGGCGGCGAAGGGGGTGGCGGGGCGGAAGTAGAGTTCCGCGGGGGTCCCCTCCTGCTCTATCCTCCCGGCGCGCATCAGGACCACGCGGTCGGAGAGGGCCATGGCCTCGGACTGGTCGTGGGTGACGTAGATCGCGGTCACGGAAAGCTCCCGCTGGATCCGCTTGAGCTCCGTCCGCATCCCCGCGCGGAGCTTGGCGTCCAGGTTGGACAGGGGTTCGTCCAGGAGGAGGAGCTCGGGGCGGATCACCAGGGCCCGGGCCAGGGCCACCCGCTGGCGCTGTCCCCCGGAGAGCTGCCCCGGCAACCGCCGCTCGAGCCCCTCGAGACTCACCAGGCGCAGGGCTTCCTCGACTCGCCTTCGGATCTCCTCCCGCGGCAGCCGGCGCATCCGGAGGCCGAAGGCCACGTTCTCGAACACGGATAGGTGGGGGAACAGGGCGTAGTTCTGGTACACGAGCCCGAAGTTCCGCCGGTGGGGGGGCACGCGGGTGTAATCCTTGTCCTTGAGGAGCACCCTCCCGCTCCAGGGGAAGAGGAACCCGGCGATGGTCCGCAACGTGGTGGTCTTGCCACAGCCCGAGGGCCCGAGCAGCGACACCAATTCCCCCTCCCGCACCGTGAGGTCGAAGTCCGAGAGGATGGGCTCGCCCTTGCGGTAGCCCACCGTGACACGCGCCAGGCGCAGGTATTCCATGATCAACCTCCCAAGGTCGTGGAGAGGCCCAAGGTTTTCTCCACCAGCTGGATGATCACCACGGTGAAGAGGATGAGCAGGGTGGAGAGGGCGGCGATGGTGGGATCGTAGTAGTACTCCATATAAGTGAGCATCTGAATGGGGAGTGTCGTCACCCCCGGCCCGGAGAGGAAGAGGGACACCGGCACGTTGTTGAACGAGGTGATGAACGCGAGGATGAACGCGGCCATGACCCCCGCCCGGAGGTTGGGGAGGACCACCCGGAGGAACGCCGACCACCGTGGCGCTCCCAGGCTGACCGCGGCCTCCTCCACCGTGGGATCGAAGTTACGGAGGCTTGCCGAGATCACCCGCACCGTGTAGGGAAAGAGCAGCACCATGTGGCCGAGGAACAGGCGCAGGGACACCGGATACCGCGCGGCGGCCGTGAAAAACCGGAGGAGCGCGAACCCCAACACCAGTCCGGGGACGATGATGGGGGAAGTGAAGAGGAGCTCCAGGAACGACTTCCCGGGGAAGGAGAAGCGCACCAAAGCGTAGGCCGCGGGGATCCCCAGTACGAGGGCGGCCGCGGTGGAGGAAAGGGCCAATAGCACGCTTACCCGGAAGGCGTCCACGAACATCCGCATCCCCAGGACCTTCTTGAACCAGTAGATGGTGAAACCCTCGGGGGGGAAAGCGAGGGATGCCTGGGTCCCGAACGACGACCAAAAGAGGATCACGAAGGGGCCCAGGAGGAAAAGGAGCGAGAGGGAGAGGACGACCAGGGCGGATCGCGGCGCCCTCATGCCGCCTCCCGGGGACGCAATCGGCGCAGGAGGGCGTTGAGGCCCACCGCCAGGAGCAACATCACCACCGCCACCACCGTGGCCCCCTCACAATCCATCAGGGTCATAGCCTTCTGGTAAAGGAGGGTGGAGAGCATAAGGACCCGAGTGCCGCCGAGGATCGCGGGCGTCACGTACGCGGTGATGCTCCCCGTGAACACCAAGGTTCCCCCGATCACGAGGCCGTCGGCGGACAACGGGAGGATCACGCGCCGGAAGGCCCGCAGCCCGTTCGCCCCCAGGCTCCGGGCGGCTTCCTCCAGCTCCCCGGGCACGTTCTCCAGGGCGCTCACCAGGGAGAGGAGCATCAGGGGGAGGAAGAGCTGTAGGAGCCCCACGGCGATCGCCCCCTCGGTGTACAGGATCTTCACGGGCCTGTCGACCAACCCTAAGGAGAGCAGCGCCTGGTTGATGATCCCGTGACGGCCCATGACCACGAACCACGCGTAGGTACGGGCCACGGGGTTCGTCATCAGGGGGAGGATGATGAGGGACATGAGCAGGGTGCGCTTGGTCCTGCCCAGCTTCGATATGGCGTACGCGGCGGGATAGCTCACCAGGGCGGCGATGGCGGTGACGAGGGCCCCGAGTTTCAGGCTACGGATGAGTGCCACCCGGAAGCTGCGTTGGGAGAGGACGGCGACGTAGCGCCCTATGGTCCAGGTCCCGCCCTCCCGCAGGCTGTCGATGAACGTCGTCGCCAGGGGCACGAGGAAGAAGGCGGCGAGGACCGCCAGGGCCGGTACCGAGAGGAGCAAGGCTTTACGTGTCGTGAGCATGGTCGAAAAAAACGGGGGACCCCGGGGTCTCCGGGGTCCCCGTACGCTCGCTACCTCACTGGGTGCGGATCTCGTTCCACCGGGCGATCCATTCGTCCAGGTGTTGGGCGATGAACGCCTGGTCGAAGAAGATCAGGGCGTCGATGATCTCCTTGCCGTAGGTGAGCTTGGCCCCGATCTCGGGCGGGAGCTCCACGTACCTGTTCACCGGGGAATCCACCAGGTCCAACGCCTCCGCCGTCTGGACCTCGCGGGAGAGGATGAAGTCGATGTATTTCTCGGCCCAGTAAGCGTTCGGCGAGCCCTTCACCACCGCCACCACGCTGAGCTCGCCCACCAAGCCCTCGGCGGGGATCACCTGTTCCACCGGGAACCCCGCGGCCTCGGCGGCGGCGGTCAGACGCCCCCAGGCGAAGCTGGGGATGGGGGCGAGCCACACCTCCTCCTGCTGGAAGAGGGTGATGGCCTCGGAGGAGCGGCGGTAGATGGTGGTGAGCCGCGGCATAAG
The DNA here is from genome assembly GCA_024277405.1 of Fidelibacterota bacterium. Taxonomy (GTDB): domain Bacteria; phylum Bipolaricaulota; class Bipolaricaulia; order Bipolaricaulales; family Bipolaricaulaceae; genus UBA3571. Next base: position 14,070 of record JAJRVI010000044.1, on the reverse strand, counting down.
CTCCGCCAGCTTCTCCCAACCGGGCTCCAGGTCCTCCTCGGACCCGCCCCAGGCGCGGGCACACATGATGAGGACCGAGGGACCGTAGGTGGTGTTCATATCGGGCAGGGTGATATAGCCGGCGACGTCGTCACGCCAGAAATCCTTCCACGAGGTCACCGGAGGGGTGATCTTGTCCGGGCGGTAGGCAAGGGCCAGGTGTTGGACGGCGTAGCCCACGGCGTAATGGTCGCCCAGGGGATCCCGCGCCCACTCATAGAGCTCGGCGAGAGAGGGAATGTTGTCCGGGTTGTAGGGCTGAAGGAGGCCTTCCTGGATGGCCCGATAGGCGTAGGCGCGGGTGAAGTGCACCACGTCCACTACCGGGTTGTCCTTGTTCGCCACGAGGCGCGCCAGGCGGGCGGCGTTATTGCCGAGGTCGTAGACGATCTCGATCCCGTACTTCTCCTGGAACGGTTCGGCGATGTTCTTGCGGATGAGGTCCAGGTTGAAGCCCCAGGTGGAGACCACGAGCTTCGCGGGTTTCGGCGGCGCCTCGTCGGCGAACGCCCCCCATGTCAACAAACACAGCGAGAAGATCAGCAGTCCCGTAAAGAACCTGCGCATAACCACCTCCTCGAGATGGATATGCCCTTATAAAGCGGCGATATTACGAAGTCAAGGCCCGAAGCTGGAGGAGGTGACGCGATGTGCGGGGAGCTCTTCTCCCTGGAGGGCAAGGTGGCGTTGGTGACCGGGGGCGGGCGCGGCCTCGGACGGGGGATGGCGCTGGCGTTGGCGGCGGCGGGGGCGGACGTGGCCGTGGCGGCCCGCACCCGGACGCAGCTCGAGGAGGCGGCCACCGAGATCGGACGCCTGGGACGGAGGGCCCTGCCCGTGGTCGCCGACGTGCGCGATCCGGGCTCCGTCTCCGCCATGGTGCGGGCCGTGGTCGGGGGGCTCGGGGGGTTGGACGTGTTGGTGAACGCCGCGGGCGTGAACCGCCGTATCCCCTCCCTCGAGGTCACGCCCGAGTCCTGGGACGAGATCGTGGACACCAACTTGAAGGGGACCTTCTTCGCCTCCCAGGCCGCGGCGCGGGTGATGCGGGAGCGGGGCGGGGGGAAGATCATCAACATCGCCTCCCTCGCGAGCGAAATCGGGCTTCCGCGGCGGGTGCCGTACACCGCCGCCAAGGCCGGCGTCCTCGGCCTCACCCGCGCCCTGGCGGTGGAGTGGGCGCCGTACAACATCCAGGTGAACGCCATCGGCCCGGGTTACTTCCGCACGGAGATGACCGAACCCCTCTTCCGGGACCCGGAATGGGTCAAACGGCTGCTCTCGCGCATACCGGCGGGCCGGGTGGGGGTTCCCGAGGACCTCGCGGGAGCCGCGATCTTCCTTGCCTCGCGGGCATCGGATTACATCACGGGGCAGATCATCTACGTGGACGGCGGATTCCTGGCGGGCTGGCCCGATAGACCACGAGCTGGGTGATTCAAAACGCTTACATTGCTCGGTGAAACTCATTGTGGTAACTTTTAATACGATGGAAACGTTGGCGGGAATGGAAGGTTACGCGGTTTACGAGCGGTCCCGTCGTCGGGTGGACGGGGCGGAGATCGCCCTGGTGAGAGGCCCGAGCGGGAAATCCCTCTGGCTCTCCCGAGCCCTGCCGGGGTTCCATGGCGATCCCCTTCCCAACGGGGGGATCCTGTGTCCCCTCGCTCCCGAGACCGCCGCGGCGCTGTTAAAGCTCCTGCCGGAGCTGCGGCCCAGGAGGCTCCCGGAGGGGCCGAGCTTCGGGTTCGGCGATCGGCTCGGCCTCGCTACCCCGGGGCACGTCCGCGCCGCCCGCGGCTCCAGGGCCTTCCCGGTCCTCGCCCAGCAGTCGGTGCGGGAGAACGCCCGGACCGGTAGGACCTTCGCCGAGGTGCTCGCCGATGCCGTGTTCGGCGCCCTCCAGGAGGGCTACACGGGGGGGTTCGCCGCCGATGCCGACCATTTGAAGTCCATCGAGGACGCCCTGGAAGCGGCGGAGTTGGGTTACACCTTCTTCACCTGTGACCCTTCGGACCACGTCGTCCCCGCCGAGGAGCTCCCCGAGAAGGAACTCCGGCGGCGGTTCGATGCGATCCCGAAACGCGCGGAGCTCGAACGCGAATACCGCGACCGGACCTTCGAGATAAAGGGGCTCGGACGGCTCCATTTCTCCGAGCTCGACCTCGCCCGGGCGGCGGTCAAGTACCTGGGCGCGGTGGAGTTCGCCGCGGAGATGTACCGCGCTCTCCGGGAAAGGCTTCCCGACGGGTTCGACTTCGAACTCTCCGTCGATGAGACCGAGACCCCCACGAGCCCGCTGGAGCATTTCTTCGTGGTCCAGGAACTGAAGAAGCGCGATGTGGAGCTCGCGAGCCTCGCCCCGCGCTTCTCCGGATCGCTGGAGAAGGCGGTGGATTACCGCGGCGATCTCGAGGTCTTCCGCCGGGATCTGCGGGCTCACGTGGCCATCGCCAAGGCCCTGGGGGGATACCGGATCAGCCTCCACTCGGGCTCCGACAAGTTCTCCCTCTACCCCCTGTTCGCCAAGGAGGCGGAGGGGCTCTTCCACGTGAAGACGGCGGGGACGAGCTACCTCGTGGCCCTGGAGGTGGTGTCGAGGCGCGCCCCCGAGCTCTTCCGGGAGATCTACGCCCTCTCCGTGGAGAGGTTCCCCGAGGACCGGGCCACCTACCACCTCACCACGGACCTCTCGCGGGTACCGGATCCCTCTTCCCTCCCGGACGAAGAGCTCCCGAAGTTGTTGGAGGAGCCCGACCCACGGCAGGTCCTGCACGTGGCCTACGGTTCGGTCCTCCGGAGCCCGCTTGGGGCGGAGCTAAAAAAGGCCCTCCTCGAGTTCGAGGAGGACTACGCCGTCGCCCTGGAGGCGCACCTCGGGCGGCACTTGGAACATCTGGGGGTGAGAGGATGAAGCTCGGGCTTTCGGGAAAGGTCGCGGTGATCACCGGCGGAGGGGGGGTCCTCTGTTCCACCATCGCCGAGGGCCTCGCGAAAGAAGGGGTGAAATGCGTCCTCCTGGATATCGCCGAGGATAGGGCCCGGGAAGCGCTGGAACGCGTGAAGGGCGCGGGCGCGGATGGCCTGGCCCTCAAGGCGAGCGTCCTCGACCGGAAGGACCTCGAGCGGGCGGCGGAGGAGACCCTGAAGGCCTTCGGCCGGGTGGACTTCCTCATCAACGGCGCCGGGGGGAACCACCCCAGGGCCACCACCTCGAAGGAGGCCCCCTTCTTCGACCTCCCCGAGGACGCGGTGCGGTTCGTATTCGACCTGAACTTCATGGGGACCTTCCTCGCCTCCCAGGTGTTCGGGCGGATCATGGCCGAGCGCAAGGAGGGGGTGATCCTGAACATCGCTTCCATGAACGCCATCCGACCCCTGACCCGGATCCCAGCGTATTCCGCGGCCAAGGCGGCGGTGGCCAACTTCACCCAGTGGCTCGCGGTCCACATGGCCCAGGAGTACTCCCCCGCGATCCGCGTGGTCTCCATCGCCCCGGGGTTCTTCCTCACGGAACAGAACCGCTTCCTCCTCATGGACGAGAAAGGAGAGCTCACCGAGCGGGGGAAGCAGATCATCGCCCACACCCCCATGGGTCGGTTCGGGAACCCCGAGGACCTCATCGGTGCGGTGATGTGGCTGCTCTCACCCGCCGCCTCCTTCGTCACCGGGGTGGTGATCCCCATCGACGGGGGCTTCTCGGCCTACTCCGGGGTGTGACCGCCGTGGGACACGGACATCCGGGGGAGACCGGGGAGGGCCGCGCCGCGGCCCTTTTTTCTTCGATGGGATCAGGGACTAGGGGCATCTGCGCGGTGGTAAAATGTGCGGCCCGGAAACAAAGGGAGATGACATGGAAGGGGTCGTGATCGACGGCCATCACCTGGACCTGAAATCCGCCGAGCAGGTGGTCTTCGAGGGCGCCCCGGTGGCCCCCTCTCCGGAGGCCCTGGAGCGGGTGCACCGGGCCCAGGAGGTCCTCTCCCGGGCCGTGGAGGCCGACCTCCCCGTCTACGGGGTGAACACCGGACTGGGGAAGCTGTCCACCGTCCGCATCGGGCACGGGGACCTCCGGAGGCTGCAGCGGAACCTCGTGCGTTCCCACGCCACCGGGGTGGGACGGCCCCTCCCGGAGGAGGCGGTGCGGGGGATCCTCCTCTTCCGCGCCAATTCCCTGCTCAAGGGCTACTCCGGCGTGCGCCCCGCGGTGATCGAGTTGCTCCTCGGGATGCTCAACCGCGGCGTCCACCCCGTGATCCCGGAACAGGGTTCGGTGGGGTCCTCGGGGGACCTCGTGCCGCTGGCCCACGCGGCGTTGGTGCTTCTGGGGGAAGGGAAGGCGACCTATCGCGGAGAGGTGCTCCCGGGGGGAGAGGCCCTGCGGCGCGCTGGGCTCTCCCCTCTCGAGGATTTCCTCCCCAAGGAGGGGCTCGCGTTGCTGAACGGAACCGCCCACATGCTCTCCCTGGTCTTCCTCGGGTACGTGCTCGGCTGGCGGGCCCTGCGCGCGGCCTTCGTCGCCGCGGCCCTATCCTTCCAAGCCCTGCGGGGGCGGACCGAGCCCCTGGACCCCCGTATCCACGACGTCCGCCCCCACCAGGGCCAGCGCGAGGCCGCGGCGATCATGCGGGAACTCCTCTCGGGCAGCGAACTCGTCGATACGTACGCTGGCGACGTACAGGACCCCTACTCGCTCCGTTGCCTCCCCCAGATCTTCGGGCCGGTCCTCGAGGCGCTGTGGCTCGCGGAGGGGAGGCTCCGGGTGGAGATGAATTCCGCCACCGACAACCCCCTCGTGTTCCCCGACGGGCGGATCCTCTCCGGGGGGAACTTCCACGGGGAGATCCTGGCCTTCGTGGCGGAGTGGCTCGCGGTGGCGCTCTCGGAGCTCGCGGCGAGCTGCGAGCGGAGGCTCTCCCTGCTCCTCTGCGCCGAGGACCGCGGCCTCCCCCCCTTCCTCGCCAAGGAGGGCGGGGTCAACTCCGGCCTCATGCTCCTCCAGTACACCGCTGCGGCCCTCGTGGCGGAGAACCGGGTCCTGGCGCATCCCGCGGCCGTGGACTCGATCCCCACCTCGGCGGGCAAGGAGGATCACAACGCCTTCGGCGCCACCTCCGCTTGGAAGCTCTGGCGCATCGCGGAGAACGCCGTCCGGGCGGTGGCCCTGGAGCTCGTGGCCTGCCGCTGGGCCGTCGAGCTCGCCGGCCCCGGGGGGCTCTCCCCCGCCACGCGCCCCGCCCACGAACGGCTGTGCGAGCTCGTCCCCCCGCCTGGAGACGACGCGTTCCTCGGGGATACTATCGAGGACATCGCGCGTCTCGTACGCAGAGGTGAGATAACATATGGGATTTAAATCGGGGATCGTCGCCGTCGTGGGAAAGACGAACGTGGGGAAATCCACCTTCATCAACTCCCTCATCGGGCGCAAGATGGTGATCGTCTCCGATAAGCCCCAGACCACCCGCAACCGGATCCGCTGCGTCCTCACCACCGACGAGGCCCAGATCGTGTTCGTGGACACCCCAGGGCTCCACAAGCCGATAAACAAGCTCTCCGAGGCCCTGGTGAAGGAAGCCATGAGGGCCCTGGCGGGGATCGACGAGCTGGTTTACATGACCGAGCCCACCGGGGGCATCGACCCCTTCGACGAGCAGGTGATGCCGCGCATCAAGGAACTCCCCTGCCCCAAGATCCTGTTGGTGAACAAGATAGACCTCGCTAAGGGGAACCAGCTCCCCGAGACCCTCCTCGCCTACGATTCCCTGGGTATATTCCAGGAGCTCGTCCCCATCTCGTGCGCCCGCGGGAAGAACCTGGATCGGGCACTGGAGGTGATCATCAAGTACCTCCCGGAGGGGGAGCCCCTGTTCCCCGAGGGGATGCCCACCGATAAGCCCCTGGAGTTCATCATCGCGGAGCTCATCAGGGAGAAGATCTATCACTTCACCTACCAGGAGGTCCCCTACTCCACCGCGGTAGTGGTGGAGGAGATACGGGAACGCGAGGATAGGCCACTCATCGAGATCTACGCCACCATCTACGTGGCCAAGGACTCCCAGAAGGCGATCGTGATCGGGAGGAAAGGGCAGAAGCTGAAGGAGATCGGCCGGGCAGCTAGATTGGAGATCGAGGCCCTGCTGGGAAAGCAGGTCTACCTCGCCCTCCAGGTGAAGGTGAGGAAGAACTGGACCGAGGACGACACGATGATCTCCCAGTTCCTCTACGCGAATGAGTGAGTACCTCCTGGACACACCGAGGTCCTTCGCGGAACTGCGGGCCTGTGAGGCCCTCCAGCGGAGGATCGATCCCCCGGTCCAGGCGCCGGTACCCGCCTGGTTCCTGTGGGAGGTGGAACGGAGCGGGGGGATCCTGCTCGCCGTCTTCAACGGGGTGGGGATCGCCCGGGAGCCGTTGGGCCTCGTCCTCGCCCTACCCCGAGGGGATTCCGGGCTCAGGGTCGTGCTGTACGGGGTGATACACGATCGTCCCGACGGGGACGTGATCCGGAGGGAGCTCCTCGCCGGGCTCCGCGACGCCGCCCGGGACCGGGGAGCCGCCGGAATCGTGTGGCCGTTCGACCCCTTGGAGGTGGACTGGGCGGAGTTCCTCCTCGAGGGCGCCGGCGCCCGGGCCCGGAGCTACGAGCTTCGCCGGGCGCGCACGGGGGAGATCCAGGCCTTCAGGGCCCTCGCCCTGGTGCAGGAAGGGACGGGCGAGGCCGCGTGGCGGGGGGCCTCGCTCCGAAGCTTCTTCCCCGTGAACGCCACCCGCCCCGCCGCCGGAGGGCTGAGGGAGCCCGTCTCATGGAACCTCCACCTCGGCGCGGAGCGGCTGCTGTTGGAGGTCCCCTCCATGGGGCTTTCCCGGCTGCCCGGGCCCCTGAGGGACGCGTGGACGGGGGCGTGGGCGGCGCTCGAGGGGTACATGGACCGGGGATATGGTCTGGTGGGCCTCTATCGTCAGCGGGACCGGGCCTTCCTGGTGCTGGAACGGATGTCCGGGGATCGCTAATCTGGAGGGACGGCGGTGAACGGGAGGATCGTGATCGAGCCGGTGGAAGATCTCGAGGGGTTCCACGCCTGCGAGCGCCTCCAAAAGGAGGTCTGGGGGTTCGAGGACCTCGCCGTCGTCCCGGACCACGTCCTCCTCACCGTGGTCAAGGGAGGGGGGTTCCTTCTGGGGGCCTTCGCGGAGGAGGGCGGGAGGCGGGAGATGGTGGGGTTCGTGCTCTCCTTCTTCGGGCGCACCGAGGATGGCACCCTCAAACACTGCTCCCTCATGGCCGCGGTCAAGGATGGCTGGCGCGATAAGGGGCTCGGCTACAAGCTCAAGCTCGCCCAACGCGAGCACGTGCTGCGCCAGGGGGTGGGCCTCATCACCTGGACCTTCGATCCCCTGGAGTCGCGAAACGCCCATTTCAACTTCAACAAACTCGGTTGCGTGGCCGCGCGGTATCTGGTGAACTATTACGGGTCGCTCAGGGACGAACGCAACCGAGGCCTTCCCACCGACCGGTTCCTGTGCGAGTGGCACCTGCGCGCCCCCAGGGTGGAGCACCGCGTCCGCGAGGGCTTCCCCGGATTCGCGGAGGACCTCGCCGCGCGGCTCCCCCGCGTCCTCGAAGCGCAAGGAGACGGACCCGGTCCGGTGAAGCCGGACGTGGAGGAGGAAAGGGTGCTCGTCGAGATACCCCCCGACTTCCAGGCGCTCAAGCGGGGGTCGCTGGAGCTCGCCCTGCGATGGCGGCTCGCGACCCGTGAGGCCCTCTCCCATTACATGGGCCGGGGATACGTAGCCACCGGGCTCCTGCGGGATCGGGGGCGGAGCTTCCTCCTGCTGGAGAAAAGGCCCCTCGAGGAGGTGCTGAAACGCCCGTGATACCGCTGGAGGCGCTGGAGCTCTTCGTGATCGACCTCCCCTTGGTCCACCCCTTCCGCACGAGCTTCGGGGAGGAGCGGGTGAGACGGGTGCTCCTCGTATCCGTGGCGGGGGAGGGGGCGGTGGGCTGGGGGGAATGCGTGGCCTCCTCCGGGCCATGGTACTCCTACGAGACGGTGGGCACCGCGTTCCACGTGATCCGGGACTTCATCGTCCCGCTCCTCCGGGGGGCCCGGCTCGAGCACCCCCGGGACTTCCCGGCGCTCGTCGCCCCCATCCGGGGACACCCCATGGCCAAGGCCGCGGTGGAGGCGGCCATCTGGGACCTCTTCTGCCGTCTCAGGGGGATGCCCCTGTGGAAGGAGATCGGCGGCGTCCGTGAGGAGGTCCTTTCCGGGGTGAGCATCGGGCTCCAGGACTCCATCCCGGAACTTTTGGCCCGCGTGCGGGAGTTCGTGGGCCGAGGTTACCCCCGGGTGAAGCTCAAGGTGAAGCCCGGGTGGGACATCTCCGTGCTCGAGGCAGTGCGGGAGGAGTTCCCGGAGATAGAGCTCCAGGTGGACGCGAACTGTGCCTACCGACCCGGTGACCCGGCCCTCCCGGAATTCGACCGCTTCGGGCTTTTGCTCGTTGAACAGCCGTTCCACTATGAAGATCTCCTGGAGCATGCTCGCCTCGCCCGGACACTCTCCACCCCGGTGTGCCTCGACGAATCGATCACCTCGCCCCACCGGGCACGGGAGGCCCTGGAGCTCGGGGCGTGTTCGGTGATCAACATCAAGCAGGGTCGGGTCGGCGGCCTGACCGCCGCGGTGGAGATCCACGACCTCGCGCGGGAACGGGGGATCCCGGTGTGGTGTGGGGGGATGTTGGAGACGGGCGTGGGACGGGCCCTGAACGTGGCGTTGGCCACCCTGCCCAACTTCTCCCTGCCCAACGATATCTCCGCCACCGACCGCTACTTCCGGGAGGACATCGCCCATCCCCCGTTCGCGCTCACCTCCCGGGGGACGATCCCTGTGCCGGAGGGCCCCGGGATCGGGGTGGAGGTGGACGGGGAGAGGCTACGCCGGGAGGCCGCCGCGACGGCGAGATTCGGGCTTCGGAGGTGAGCACATTGAGAAAGGTGGAGATCGCGCGGTACATCGACCACACCGTCCTCGGGCCGGCCACATCGCCCGAGGACGTACGACGGGTGTGCGAGGAGGCGAAGGCCCACGGTTTCTACGCGGTCTGCATCCCCCCGACCTACGTCGCCCTGGCCAAGGAGCTCCTGCGCGATACGGGGGTGCGGGTCTGTACCGTTGCCGGCTTCCCCCATGGCCAGCACGTCCCCGAGGTGAAGGCGTTCGAGGCGAAGACCGCGGTGGACCACGGGGCGGATGAGGTGGATATGGTGGTCAACGTGGCCGCCCTCAAGGCGGGGGATTACGCCGCGGTGCTGCGGGACATCCGCACGGTGCGGGAGGAGATCGACAAGGCCCCCCGCAGGGTGGTGCTCAAGGTGATCCTGGAGTGCGCCCTGCTCTCGGACGAGGAGAAGGTGGCGGGAGCGATCCTCGCCAAGGCCGCGGGGGCGGACTTCGTGAAGACCTCCACCGGGTTCGGCCCCGGGGGGGCAACCGTGGAGGACGTGGCCCTGTTGCGGCGCGCGGTGGGCAAGGAGATGGGTGTCAAGGCCGCCGGCGGGATCCGCGACTACGAGACCGCCGTGCGCATGATCGAGGCGGGGGCCACGCGGATCGGGGCCTCGCGAGGGGTCCAGATCGTCCAGGGCGCGCCCGACTGAGGTGGCGAGGCTCCGCCGGAGCCGGGGGATCGTGCTCACCGCCCGCGATGTCCAGGAGACGGACCGGCTCGTCCACGTGCTCTGCGAAAGGGAAGGGAAGCTTCCCCTTCTAGTGAAGCGGGCCCGGCGGATGGAATCTCCCTACGGAGCGATCCTCGAGCCCACGAACTACGTGGAGCTGATCTACTACGTGCGGGGGGGGCCGTATCTCCTCAAGGAAGCCCACCTGCTCAAGCACTTCCCCTCCCTGCGGGCCGACCCCGCGGCGCTCGGAGCCGCCCTCACGGGGCTCGCGTTCGCGGCGGATCGGCTCCCCGACGGCGTCCCGGAACCCGGGGCGGTGGAGCTCGTGGGAAGGTTCCTGGCGGAGCTGGAGCGTGGCCTCCACCCGCGCCCGGGCCTCCTGGCGTTCGAGCTCAAGCTCGTTTCCCTCCTCGGCCACGGGCCGCACCTCGCGGGATGCGTGCGCTGTGGCGGCGAGGAGGGACTCGCCTGGTCCCCGGAGGAGGGCCTCCTGTGTCGTCGCTGCGGCGGCACGGGGGAGGAGGTCCCGCCCTCCCTGTGGCGGGGGATGCGGATGCTCTCCCGGCTCCCCCTGAGGGCCGCGGGCCGGGTGAAGCTCCCCGAGGCGGCCCTGGACCGCGCCCTGGAGCTCCTACAGCGCTTCCCCGCGTCCGCCTCCCGCGCCCGGCCCTGAGCGCGGGGCCGATTGCCCCCCGATTCGGAAGCACATAAGATTCATCCCGGAGGGGTGGCCGAGCGGTCTAAGGCGAGGGACTTGAAATCCCTTGAGGGTCGAAAACCCTCCGCGGGTTCGAATCCCGCCCCCTCCGCCATTCCCTCCCCGGAGATCCGTACCGGCCGGGACCATACCGGGACGGTGGGATGTCCTCGCTTCCCACCCTCGGGGTCAGGGTCTCAGCCCTCGGAGAACACCGACCGGGCGCGCCAGAAGTACTCGCCCCCCGAGACGAGGGCCAAGAGCACCGCCATGTACAGGAACGCCATCTTGAGCTCGGGCCCGCTCGGGCCGAGGCCGAAGTGCCTCCCCACCAGGATCACGAGCACCAACGCCACGTGGGACACGGTCTTCAGCTTCCCCAACGGGGAGGCGGCGATGGAGAGCCCCCGGTCCACGGCCAGGATGCGCAGGCCCGTCACCAGGAACTCCCGGGCGAGGATCACGATCACGGGGATCGCGGGGAGATCCCCGAGCTCCACGAACGAGACCAGCGCCGCCATCACCAGGATCTTGTCGGCGATGGGGTCCATGAACCTCCCGAAGGCCGTGGTCTCGGCCCGGCTCCGGGCGAGATAGCCGTCCACGGCGTCGGTGAGGGCGGCGATGGCGAAGATCGCCAGGGCGAGGATCCCGAACAGGGGGCGCTCGGCGTAGAGGAAGAAGAGGAAGAGGGGGATCAAGGCGACCCTCGCCAGGGTGAGCCCGTTGGGGACGTTCCAAACCATATCCCCAAATTATCATCTGCCCCGGCGGTGCTCAAGCCCACGCCCGGCGGAACGCACGCGCGGCCGCGGGCTATACTTCTCCCGAGATGGGCGAGCTCACCCCCATGATGCGGCAGTACCACGAGGCGAAGGCCCGCTACCCGGACGCCATCCTCTTCTTCCACCTGGGCGACTTCTACGAGACCTTCTTCGAGGACGCCGAGACCGTGGCCCGGGAGCTCGACATCGTCCTCACCAAACGCGACGGCCATCCCATGGCCGGTGTCCCGGTGCGCAAGGCCGAGGTCTACATCCAACGCCTCCTGAAGAAGGGATACAAGGTCGCCCTCTGCGACCAGCTCGAGCGGCCCGGGCCGGGGAAGAAGCTCCTGAAGCGGGGCGTGGTGCGGGTCCTCACCCCGGGAACGGTGCTCGAGGACGAGGGCCTCGAGGCGGGGGCCGATGCGTTCCTCCTCGCCGTCTACCCCCAGGGGGAGAGGCTGGGGCTCGCGTGGTGCGAGGCCGCAAGCGGCGAGTTCTGGGCCACGGAGGTCGATCGGGGAGAGCTCGAGGGGGTGGTATCCCGACTGGGGGTGCGGGAGGTCCTCGTCCCCGAGGGGACGGAGTCCCCGGGGACGTTGCCCGGCGTCCGCACCGAGCTCCCGCCCGCGGCCTTCGCCGAGGGCCCGCTCCGGGAGCGCTTCGGGGACATCTCCCTGATCGCGGAGATGCCGCTCGCGGCCCGGGCCGCCGGGGCGGTCCTCTCCTACCTCCGGGACACCCTCCACACCGTGGACCATCTGGCCCCGCCCGCCCCCTGGGCCCTGGTGGAGGCGATGGAGCTCGACGCGTTCACCCAGCGCGGCCTGGAGCTGGTGGAGCCGTTGCGCCCCGAGTCGAAGCTCACCCTGCTCTCCGTGCTCGACCGCACCGTGACCCCCATGGGGAAGCGCCTGCTGCGCCGCTGGCTCCTCCACCCCCTGCGGGACCGCCGGGCCATCGAGGGCAGGCTCGACGCCGTGGAGGCCCTGGTGAACTCCTGGGACCCGGAGGAGCTCGGGGAGGCCCTGCGGGGGGCGTGCGACCTCCCGCGCCTGCTGGGAAGGCTGGGGGTCGGGCGCGCGACCCCCCTGGACCTCGCGCTCCTGCGGCGCACGTTCCGGGCGCTCCCCCGGGCCGTCGAGGCCCTGAAGACGCTCCCCACGCGCCCCCCGGTCCTCGAGCGCTGCCTCCGGGCCCTGGAAGGGGCCCCGCTGGGGCTCGCCGATGAGCTCGAGCGGTTCCTCGTGGACTCCCCCCCGCCCAGCCCCGAGGAGGGGGGCCTCGTGCGGGAGGGCTACTCCGCGGAGCTCGACCGCCTCCGGGAACGGGCGGCCGAGCTCCGCGCGGGGATCGCCGCCCTGGAACACCGCGAGCGGGAGCGCACCGGGATCCCCACCCTCCGGGTGGGCTACAATCAGGTCCTCGGCTACTTCTTCGAGCTCACCAAGGCCCACCTCGGTAAGGTCCCCTCAGATTGGCGCCGCCGTCAGACCCTGAAGGGGGTGGAGCGGTTCACATCGGCGGAGCTCGAGGCCATGGCCGACGAGCTCGCCCAGGTCGAGGCCCGGGCCGTGGAGCTCGAGAAGGCACTCTACGGAGCGATCCTCGGGCGCATCCGGGAGGAGATCCCGCGCCTCAGGCGACTGGGGGAGGCGCTGGCGGAGCTGGACGTCCTGCGGTCCCTGGCGGAGGTCGCGCGCAGATACGGCTGGAGGCGGCCCCGGTTCACCGATGCTCCCCGGATCGCGATCCGGGAGGGGAGGCATCCGGTGGTGGAACGGACCCGGGACTTCGTCCCCAACGACCTGGTGATGGACGAGGGGACGAAGCTCGCCGTGGTCACCGGCCCCAACATGGCGGGGAAATCGGTGTTCCTGCGACAGGCCGCCCTGATCGCGCTGTTGGCGCAGATGGGCTCGTTCGTCCCCGCGGCGGAGGCCGTGCTCCCCATCTTCGACAAAATCTACACCCGCGTGGGGGCCACCGATGCCCTCTCCGGGGGGCTTTCCACCTTCATGGCGGAGATGCGCGAGGCGGCCACGATCCTCTCCGGGGCCACGGAGCGGTCGCTCGTGATCCTGGACGAGCTCGGACGCGGCACCAGCACCTACGATGGGATGGCCCTGGCCTGGGCCATCGCGCGATACCTGGTGGAGCGAGTGGGGTGTAAGACCCTGTTCGCCACCCATTACCGGGAGCTCACGCGGCTGGCGGAGGAGGTTCCGGGGGTGGTGAACCTCCACGCCGCGGTGCGGGAGTGGCAGGGCGAGGTGATCTTCCTCCATCGTGTCCTCCCCGGCGCCGCGGAGAGGAGCTACGGGGTCCAGGTGGCGCGCCTCGCGGAGATCCCGGAGGAGGTCCTGCGGGAGGCGGAGCGGATGCTCGCGCTACTCGAGCGAGAAGAGCTCCACCGTGGGAAGACCAAGGAGGGAGTGGAAGCGGCCCAACTCCCCCTCTTCCCCCCGGAGGCCCATCCCCTGGTGGAGGAGCTCCGAGGGCTCGAGCCCGAACGCCTCACCCCCTTGGAAGCCCTGGAGCTCCTCTTCCGCTGGAAGGAACGCTGGGGGAAGTGAGGATCACAGGACCGGGACGGAAAAAATAAAATCCGGGCGGCGACCTACTCTCCCGGGGGATGTCCCCCCAGTACCATCGGCGCTGGCGGGCTTAACTGCCGGGTTCGGAATGGAACCGGGTGTTTCCCCGCCGCCATCTGCCGCCCGGAATCTCCACAAAACGTCGGGGACGAGCCCCGACAAACGTCGGAGGCAAGCTCCGACGCTACATGGCAGCGCAAACCCTGGCCTCGAAAGGCGAATAGGGCGTCCGCTACGTAAGGCGATCGGGCTATTAGTACCGCTCGGCTCCACCCGTTGCCG
>JAJRVI010000043.1 GCA_024277405.1 Fidelibacterota bacterium | reverse complement strand
CCCCTCCAGGTCAGGTACACCGGCGGTACCGTGCTCCACATTTGGCTCGGGGAGCGGGTCCCCACCGGGGAGGCCGTGAAGGCGCTCGTGCGCCAGATCGTGAACCATTTCCGGCTCCCCTATTTCACCATCACCCCCACCTTCTCCGTCTGTCCCTCCCACGGCTACGTGGCGGGCGAGCGGGAACGCTGCCCGAGCTGTGGCGCCAAGGCCGAGGTCTACTCCCGGGTGGTGGGGTACCTGCGGCCGGTGGAGCAGTGGAACGCGGGCAAGCGCTCCGAGTTCAAACGGAGGCTCGTCTTCAACGTGGGGGGTGTCCCGGCGCGGGGATGAGGATCGCCCACTTCCTCGGCCTCTCCCTCATCGATTACCCGGGGGTGGTGGCCGCGGTGGTCTGGACCGTGGGCTGCAACCTCCGGTGTCCCTTCTGTTACAACCCCGAGCTGGTACTCCCCGAGAGGGCCGGGACCATCGAGCCCCTGGATCCCGGGGGGGTGCTCGCCTCGCTCGCCGAGAGGGCGGGTTTCATCCAGGGGGTGACGATCACCGGGGGGGAGCCCACGGTGCAGGGGGACCTCGTGGACTTCATCACCGAGGTGAAGAAGCTCCGCCTTCAGGTGAAGCTCGACACCAACGGGACGAACCCCGAGGTGTTGGAGGAACTGCTCGGGAAGGCCCTGGTGGATTACGTCGCCCTGGACGTCAAGGCCCCGTTCGGGCGCTACGCCGAGCTCGCGGGGCTCCCGCGGGGGGAGGCCGCCGATGTGGTGGCCAGGGTCAAACGTTCCCTCGAGGTCGTGCGGGAGCTGGCGCCGGCATACGAGCTCCGCACCACGCTGGCCCCCGGCCTCACCGCCGATGACGTCCGGGAGATCCGCCGCGCGATCGGCGATGCCCCCTATTTCCTCCAGCGCTTCATCGTCCCGGAGGGGAAGGGCCTGGTGGGCCTCCTTCCCCCCGCCGCCACGGCCCTCGGGCCCGAGGAGATAAAGCGCCTCGCCGCCGAGCTCTCCTGCGGCTACCGGCTCTGATAATCACAGCGGGCGCTCGGCCGCTCCACAAAAGCGATTTGGGCCCCCTCGTGGCGCGGATATACTCTTTCCCGGATCGCCATGCGGGGTCTTCTGCGTCCGCTGAACTGGTTGCGCGAGAGCTTCGTCACCGGGCTCCTGGTGGCCCTGCCCATCGGGCTCACCGCGGTCGTGATCTGGTTGCTTTACCGCTTCATCTACCACCTCTTCGGTCCGGAGACCCCGTTCGCCCGGCTCCTCATCCGCGCCTTCGGCCGCTACATCCCCGGGGTGGAGCTCGTCATCACCTTCGTGATCGTGATCGGGGTGGGGGCGCTGAGCCGCCTGTGGCTGGGGCGCAAGCTCCACAACTGGCTGGAACGGATCCTTCTCTCCGTCCCCGGCCTGCGGAAGGTCTATTGGGCCATGCGCCAACTGGTTCACGCCCTCTTCCAGCGCAACTCCACCAAGCTCCGCCGGGTGGTCCTGTTCGAGTACCCCCGCGAGGGCATGTACGTCTTGGGGTTCGTCACCGAGGACGACGTGGGGAAGATCGACCGCATCGTGGGCAAGGATTGCGTCTCCGTCTACGCCCCCACCGCCCCGAACCCCCTCTCCGGCTGGGTCTTCTTCATCCCCAAGGACGAGATCATCGAGCTCGACATGCCCGTGGATGAGGGGTTGAGCCTCATCCTCTCCGGGGGCATAGTGTTCCCCGAGAGCCTGAAGCGAGGCGAGGATGCCGATCTGGAAGGACGAAAAAAAGAAGAATAGGCGCGATTACGTGGAGGTCACCCCCTCCCGGGCCGAGGACCTCTGGCTCCGGTGTCAGTCCTGCGGCGAGCTCGTCTTCCGCAAGAAGCTCGCCCAGAACAGCTACATCTGCCCCCACTGTGGTGCCTATTTCTTCCTCTCCGCCGAGGAGAGGATCGCTTCCCTCGTGGACGAGGGGAGCGCGGCGGATGTGACCGCCCCCCTGGTGGCGAACGATCCCCTGGGGTTTGTGGACCGGAAGCCCTATCCCGACCGCGTCAAGGAGGCCCAGCGGGAGACGGGCCTCCTGGATGCCGTCAAGGTGGTGGAGGCCCGGATCGAGGGCCACCCCGTGGTGCTTGCGGTGATGGACTTCCGCTTCATCGGGGGGAGCATGGGGAGCGTGGTGGGGGAGGAGCTCTGCCTGGCCATGGAGCGGGCCATCGAGCTCGGCGTCCCCTTCGTCCTCGTGGCCGCCTCCGGGGGCGCCCGGGTGCAGGAGGGCGTCCTCTCCCTGATGCAGATGCCGAAGACGGTGCTCGTACGGGGGAAACTCGCCCGGGCCGGCATCCCCTACATCGCCGTCTTCACCTACCCCACCACCGGGGGGGTGCTGGCCTCCATCGCCTCGCTCGCCGACATCACCCTGGCCGAGCGCGGCACCAAGATCGGTTTCGCCGGCCCCCGGGTGATCGAGCAGACGACCAAGGAGAAGCTCCCCCCTGACTTCCAGACGGAGGACTTCGCCCTGGCCCGGGGCATGGTGGACCGGGTGGTCCGGCGCGAGGAGCTCCGGAGCGAGTTGGGGAAGATCCTCTCCCTCCTCGACGGAGGCAGGTATGGTGGATGAGGGGACCCTCAAGGCCCTGGAGGACAAGGTCGCGGAGCTCAAGCGCCTCATCCAGCAGGACGGGCTCGAGCTCTCCGAGGAGCTCTCGCTGCTGGAGCGCAAGCTGGAGGAGCTCCGACGGGAATACTTCGCCAAGCTCTCCGACTGGGATCGGGTGAAGCTCGCCCGCCACGAGCGACGCCCCACGGGGATCGAGCTCGTGGAGAAGGTATTCGACGATTTCTACGAGCTGCGGGGCGATAGGCTCCTCGGGGACGATCAGGCCCTGCGGGGCGGGCTCGCGAAGCTCGGGGGTAAGCCGGTGGTCGTCCTCTTCCACCAGAAGGGGAGGACGCTGGAGGAGCAGAGGCGGTACCGGTTCGGGATGGCGGGGCCGGCGGGATATCGCAAGGCGGCGCGCCTGATGGGGATCGCCGATCGACTCCGGCTGCCCCTCATCTCCCTCGTGGACACCCCGGGGGCGTACCCCGGGGTGGAGGCCGAGTCCCACAACATCGCCGGGACCATCGCCCGGTCCATCGAGACGATGCTCTCGGTGCGGGCCCCCACGGTGGCGGTGATCGTGGGGGAGGGGGGTTCGGGAGGCGCGGTGGCCATCGCGTGTGCGGACCGGGTATTGATGCTGGAGTACGCCATCTATTCCGTGATCTCCCCCGAGGGAGCGGCGGCGATCCTGTGGAAGGACCAGAAGGCGACCCCCAAGGCAGCGGAGGCCCTGGGGCTCTCCGCACCGAAGCTCCGCGCGCTCGGGGTTATCGACGAGGTGTTGCCCGAACCGCTGGGCGGGGCCCACACCGATCCCGACGCGACCGCGGACACGATCAGGGAGGCCCTGATGAGGCACCTGGATGAGCTGTTCTCCCTCCCCCTGGACGAGCTCCTCGCCCTGCGGTACAAACGCTATCGAGATGTGGGGAGCTACCGCGAAATCGAGACCGGCTCTTTCCTGCAAGACCTGTGACGCGGGCTGTTCCTACATCTTCCAGGGGCTTTCGCCCAAGGAGTGGGAGGAGTTGCGTTCCCTCATGCACCCCCTGGAGCTGGGGGCGGGGGAGACCGTGTTCCACGAAGGCATGCCCTCCTTCGGCCTCTACATCCTGTGCGAGGGCAAGATCAAGGTGGCGAAACATACACGCGGTGGACACTCGCAGATCCTGAAGCTCCTCGGCCCCGGCGAGATCCTGGGGGAGAAGACCCTGTTCGACGGCGAGACCTATACCTGTTACGCCAAGACCCTGGAGCCCTCGCGCCTCATGTTCATCCCGCGGGAGGATTTCCTCCGGTTCGTGCGCCGCCACTCGGACGTCGCCGTGCGCCTGGTGGAGAAGCTCGCCCGGGAGCTCAAGGCCTTCGGGGATAAGCTGGTGGAGATCGCCTCCCGCTCCGCCAAGGAACGGGTGGCCCGGGTCCTGTTGGAACTGGCGCGGGCCTTCGGCGAGGAGACGGAGGAGGGGCTGGATATCGGCCTCGAGCTCCAACGGGCGGAGCTGGCCGAGATGGCAAGCATCTCCACCGAGACGGCGAT
>JAJRVI010000042.1 GCA_024277405.1 Fidelibacterota bacterium | reverse complement strand
CGACCTCGGCCCCGGGGAGCCGGACTTCGACACCCAGGAAACCGTGCGGCGGGCGGGGATCGCGGCCATCGAGGATGGGTTCACCGGGTACACCCAGGCCGGGGGGATCCCCGAGCTCCGGGCCGCCATCGCCGCCCGCTACCGGCGGGACTATGGGGCCTCCTACTCCCCGGAGGAGGTGATCGTCGCGGCGGGGGCGAAGCAGGCCCTGTTCTCGCTGGCCCTGGCCCTGTTCGACGAGGGGGACGAGGTCCTGATCCCGGCGCCGTATTGGGTCACCTACCCGGAGGTGGTGCGGTTGTGCGGGGCGGAGCCCGTGTTCGTCCCCACCGATCCCGCCGATGGGTTCCACCTCACCCTCGAGGCCCTGCGGGAGCGGGTGAGCCCGCGCACCGTGGCCCTGATCGTGAACTCCCCCTGCAACCCCACCGGGGCTCTCCTTTCCCCGCAAGAGCTCGAGGGCATCGTGGAGCTCGCCCGGGCACACGACTTCTACGTGATCTTCGACGAGGCGTACGAGGCGATCGTCTACGAGCGGGGTCCGTTCTCCGCCGCTCCCCTGAAGGACGAGCACGTGATCGTGGTGGGCTCCCTCTCCAAGAGCCACGCCATGCCGGGCTGGCGGATCGGGTGGGCGCTCGGCCCCCGGGAGGTGATCCGGGCGGCGTTGGCGGTCCAATCCCATTCCATCACCCATCCCTCCTCCATCTCCCAGTACGCGGCCCTCGCGGCCCTGGAGGGGCCGTGGCATGAGGTGCAGGGGATGGTGGGGGAGTTCCGGGCGCGGCGGGATTTGGTGGTGGAGGCCTTGCGGGCGATCCCGGGGATCGATTGCCCCGCCCCCGAAGGGGCCTTCTACCTCTTCCCGGACGTCTCGGCCTACCTCGATGGGGATTCCGCGGCCCTGGCGCGGCGGCTCCTGGAGGAGGCCCACGTGGCAGTGGTCCCCGGGGAGGCGTTCGGGTGGCCCGGGAGGATCCGCATCTCCCTTACCCGTCCCCGGGAGCGTCTGATGGAGGCCATCTCGCGGATCACTCGGGTGTTGGAGGGGCTCCGTGGCTGAGGTGGCGTTCCAGGGAGAGAGGGGGGCGTTTTCCGAGGAGGCCGCGGTCGCCGCCCTGGGGCCGGGGATCGAGCTCGTCCCGTGCCGGTCCTTCCCCGAGGTCTTCTCCGCGGTGGCCGAGGGTAAGGCCACGTACGGGGTGATCCCCATCGAGAACTCCCTCACCGGGAGCATCCACACGAACTACGACCTCCTCCTCGCGCACGACCTCCACATCGTGGGTGAGACGGAGCTCCCCATCCGCCACTGCCTCCTCGCCCTCCCCGGGGTGCGGCTTGCGGGGATAAGGCGGGTGCTTTCCCACCCCCAGGCCCTGGCCCAGTGCGAGCGGACGCTGCGGGCGCTCCTCCCCCGGGCGGAGCTCGTCCCCGTCTACGACACCGCGGGGAGCGCGCTGATCCTCCGCCGGGAGGGACTCCGGGACGCGGCGGCGATCGCGGGACGGCGGGCGGCGCAGATCTACGGGATGGAGGTCCTCGTGGAGGACTTAGCGGATTCTCCGGAGAACTACACCCGGTTCCTCGTCCTGGGGCGGGAGCCCGTGGTCCCGGAGGGCCCGGCGAAGACCTCCATCGTGTTCGCCGCGGAAAACGTCCCCGGGGCCCTGTACCGGTGTCTCGAGCCCTTCGCGACCCGGGGGATCGACCTAACCAAGATCGAGTCCCGGCCGGTGCGGGAGCGGCGTTGGGAGTACCTCTTCTACGTGGACTTCGCCGGGAGCGCCCACGAGGACCGCTGCCGGGACTCCCTGGAGGAGCTCCGGGGGAGGACGACCTTCCTCCGGGTCCTGGGGAGCTACCCCCGCATGGCCCGCTGAAGAATCACTCCCACTCGATGGTGGCGGGGGGTTTGCTGGTGATATCGTAGACCACCCGGCTCACCTCCGGGATCCCCCGGGTGATGCGGCGTGCCACCCCGTCGAGGAACTCGTGGGGGAGTCTGGCCCAGTCGGCGGTCATCCCGTCCACGCTGGTCACCGCCCGTAGCGCCACCACGTAGCCGTACCGGCGCGCGTCCCCCACCACCCCCACGCTGCGGACGGGAAGGAGCACGCAGAACGCCTGCCACACCCGGTGGTAGAAGCCGGATTCGCGCAGGGCGCGGATGAAGATGGCGTCGGCCCGCCGCAGCACCCGCAGCCCCTCCTCCGTCACCTCCCCCAGGATCCGCACCGCGAGCCCCGGGCCCGGGAAGGGGTGGCGCAGGCGGATTTCGTCAGGGAGGCCCAGTACCTCGGCGATCTCCCGCACCTCGTCCTTGAACAGCTCCCGGAAGGGCTCGATCAGTTTGAAGCCGAGCTTTTCGGGCAGTCCCCCCACGTTGTGGTGGGTCTTTATGGTGGCCGCCCCGGGATTCCCGGCGGATTCGATCACATCGGGGTAGAGGGTCCCCTGGGCGAGATACGGGAAAGGTCCCTCCTCCCGGGCCACCTCCTGGAAGGCCCGGACGAACTCGTGGCCGATGATCCGCCGCGTCTCCTCGGGGTCGAT
>JAJRVI010000041.1 GCA_024277405.1 Fidelibacterota bacterium | reverse complement strand
TGAGGACGAATTTCGCGTGTAGGGTCACGCCGGGGTCGTCCCACCGGACCTCGATGCCCCTCGCTGCCAGGTACGCGAACGCCGCCTCCGTCTCCGGCGCGGGCTCCTCGCCACGCTCGATGAGGACCCTCACCGCGACGCCCCGGCTCCCCGCGTCCGCCAGGGCATCCGTGAGGGCGTTGGCGGGACTTCCCCAGGGGTACCGTCGGCAGTCCGACAGCATCACGAGGATCTCCTCGCGAGCATTCCGGATCGCCTCCAGTGCCCGGCGGAAATACCCCGGTTCCTCGGGAGTGGTTAAGATCGGGGTGATTTCGACGACCTCTCCCCAGGCGATGGCGCCGAACGCCAGGCACAAAATAGCGAGGGATCTCATCTCCCGGTATGATTTTGTGACCAAGGAGGTTTTATGGCAAGGGAACTGAAACCGAATGAGCTGAGACGTACCTGTGATCCGACGAGGTTCCCGTTCACCACCACCCAGGAGCTCGAGCCCCTCGCGGAGATCGTGGGCCAGACGAGGGCCTTGGAGGCCCTGGAAGTGGGGCTCAACATAAAGGATCCCCTGAACCGCTACAACGTCTACGTCTCGGGCGAACCGGGGTTGGGGAAGACCTCCACCGTGATCCGCTATCTGCGGGAGCTCTCCTCCTCGCAGGAGACGCCGCCGGACATCGTGTACGTCTACAACTTCCAGGAGCCCCACCATCCGAGATACCTCCTCCTCCCGCCCGGCAGGGGCCGGGAGTTCCAGCGCGACATGGAACGCTGCATCGAGTTCGTGAAGCGGGAACTCCCCAAGGCCTTGGAATCCGAGGAATTCAAGGCCCGGGCCAAGGCCGAACGGGAACGGTTCTCGCGGATGCGGGAGGAGGCGTTCGAGGAGCTCGAGGAAAAGGCCAAGACGCTTGGATTCGCGATACAGCGCACCCCGTTGGGGATCAACACCATTCCCCTGAAGCCCGACGGGACCCCGTATTCCCAAGAGGAATACGAGAACCTACCCGAGGAGGAGAAAGAGGGGATCCTGAAGCGCCAGGAAGAACTCCAGGAGGCGATCCGCGAGCTGTTCAAAAAGCTCGGGGCCCTGGAGGAAGAATGGCAGGCCGCTAAGCGCGAGCTCACCAAGAAAGCGGCCCAGTTCCTCATCGAACCGAGGTTCGCGCAGCTGAAGGCGAAATACGCCGGCAGCGAGCGCGTGCTCGAGTACCTGGAGGAAGTGCAGCGGGACATCCTCGAGAACGTGGAGGCCCTGCAGGCGGCGAACAAGCAGCCACCCATACCCCTGCCTCAGCAACAGGATCAGTACCAGAAATACCGCGTGAACGTGATCGTGGATCATTCCCGCACGAAAGGGGCCCCGGTGGTGGTGGAGGAGAACGCCACATACACCAACCTGTTCGGCACCATCGAACGGCGTGTCCAGTTCGGGATCATGACCACCGACTTCACCCAGATCCGCGCCGGGGCGCTCCACCGGGCCAACGGGGGGTATCTGGTGCTCTCCGCCCTGAACCTGCTGAGGAGCCCCTTGAGCTGGGAGGCCCTGAAGATCGCCTTGCGCACGGGCAAGATCCGGATCGAGGATCCGGCCCAGATGCTTGGGATCGCCCCCACCGAGGGCCTGCGCCCCGAACCCGTGCCGCTGGACCTCAAGGTGATCCTCATCGGCCCCCCCTGGCTTTACTACCTCCTCCGGTTCTACGACGAGGACTTCCGCAAGCTCTTCACCATCCGCTCCGACTTCGACACCGAGATGCCCTGGGACGATCGGGCCGAGGAGGCCATCGCCAGGTTCGTACGCGCCCGGATGGAAGAGGACAGCGGGATCCTGCCCTTCTCCCCCTCGGGGGTGGCGAAGTTGGTGGAGTACGCATCGGAGCTCGCCGGGGACCAGCGGAAGATCTCCACCAGGTTCGCGGAGCTCTCGGCCCTCATCAAGGAGGCGAGCTTTTGGGCGAGGAAGGACGGGGCCAGCACTGTGGAGGCGCGACACGTAAAAACGGCGATAGAAAAGGGGAGATTCCGCCATTCCCTCGTCGCGGAGAAGATCCGCGAGCTCATCGCCCGGGGGAAGCTCCTCGTGGACGTGGCGGGGGAGCGGGTGGGGCAGGTCAACGGCCTCGCGGTGATCGACCTCGGCGATTTCGCCTTCGGACGGCCGACGCGCATCACCGCCAACGTGTTCACGGGGAAGGATGGGGTGGTGAACATCGAGCGCGAGGCCGAGCTCTCCGGGAAGACCCACACCAAGGGCATCATGATCCTGAAGGGGTATCTCGGGGACCGGTTCGCCCGGAAGCGACCGCTCTCCCTCTCGGCATCCATCACGTTCGAACAATCCTATACCCTGGTGGACGGTGATTCCGCCTCCGCGGCCGAACTCCTCGCCCTCCTCTCCGCCCTCTCCGGCGTCCCCGTGAAGCAGGGGATCGCCGTCACCGGGTCGGTGGATCAAAAGGGACGACTCCAGCCAGTGGGGGGCGTGAACGAAAAGATCGAGGGACACTTCAGGGTATGCGAGATCCTGGGCCTCGATGGGACCCAGGGCGTGATCATCCCCGTCGGAAACGTGGACAACCTCATGCTCCCGGAGGACATCGTCCGGGCCGTGGAGGAAGGGAGGTTCCACATCTGGGCCGCGGAGACGGTGGAAGAGGTGGTGGAACTCGCCACGGGGATGCCCGCGGGCACGCCCAACGAGGAGGGCGAGTACCCCGAGGGCACCGTCTACCACCTCGTCCAGAAGAGGCTGGAGGAGATCCACCGCAACCTCAAGGAGGAGGGCCCTGAAGAGGGGGAGGAACCCGCTGAGGGCTGATTACACATCCCATCGGCCGGAAAGGAGGGGATGAACGGTGCGAGGCATGGTGGCGGCCCTGTTTTTGGTCCTCGCCGGCTGTACGGTGCTCGCCCAATGGGGCGGGCTGAGCGCGTACCCCGGGGGATACCTCCTCATGACGTACCGGATCACCACCCCCGATGGCGTTTACACCTACACCCTGGAGCTCACCCCTAAGGAGGACGGGACCTACACTGTGCGAACCGAGGTGGTGGGCGAGGCGTCCCTGGAGGAACTGGGCGACCTCGGGCTCTTCTTCACCTGGCAGCCCTCGGTCTGGTTCGCGCAGGCGTGGTGGCAGTAAATCCGTTTTCATACTGAAAGTGGGTTTTACGGGTAGGGTGCTCGCCATAAAAAAAACGTCCGAGCTTGTCTGAGAAATCGCTAAAGCATTCTGTATTGCTATGCTCGCCCTGTAGTGTGCAGTGGTAATCAAAAGCCTGTTCATGGTTTGAAAATCCGAAAAGGTTCGCCATGTCATGGTAGGCTGCATCATCCTTTCTGTCGGCGCTATGCTGGTGGAATTTGCATGATTTTTCAGGGTCTGATTTGTCTATCGAATTTAAAAAGTTTTGTATGTCCTGTTGAAAATTCCCTGCCATTACGGAAGGTGAGACCGGCGGATCGCCGACCACTTTTCCGGTGAGGATTGAAACGTCACGGGTTTTGAATGTCTC
>JAJRVI010000006.1 GCA_024277405.1 Fidelibacterota bacterium | reverse complement strand
GCCTCGCGCGAGAAAGGGACCGGCACGGAGCGTGTGCGGCTCGTGAAGCCCGCGCCCCGGGGGATCGAGATCGCCTTCAAGGCGGAGTACCTGATCGACGCCCTGCGCCGGATGAAATCGGACCAGGTGGTCCTGTGGCTGTCGGCGCCCGATCGGGCGGGCCTGCTCGAGCCCGCGGGGGATATCTCCCCCGAGGATCAGGGCTTCATTTACGTCTGCATGCCGGTACGCCTGTTGTAGGTGTCCTCATTTGGGGACTCTCTTCCAGTCCGCGAGAAAGCGCTCGATCCCCTCGGTCGTGAGGGGATGGTCGAAGAGCTTGGACACTACCGCGTAGGGCGCGGTGACGATGGGCGCTCCCAGGAGCGCCGCCTCGACCACGTGGCGCACATGTCGCACGCTCGCCACGATCACCTCGGTGTCGAACCCGAAATTATCGTAGATCTGGAGGATCTGGGACACGAGCCCCATCCCATCGCCCGCGCGGTCGTCGATCCGGCCCACGAACGGTGAGACGTAGCTCGCCCCCGCCTTGGCCGCCCACAGGGCCTGTACGGGGGAGAAGACGAGGGTCACGTTGGTGCGGATCCCCTCCGCTTCCAGGGCCTTGACCGCCCGGATTCCCTCCCGGCCCATGGGGATCTTGATCACCACGTTGTCAGCGATCCCCGCGAGCTCCCGGGCCTCCTCCACCATCCCCGCGGCATCCGTAGCGGTGACCTCCACCGATACCGGACCCGATACCAAACGGCAGATCTCCTCCACCGCTTCCCTGAGGGGCCTCCCCGCCTTGGCCACGAGGGAGGGATTTGTGGTCACCCCGTCGATGAGATCCGCCAGTTCCCTTATCTCCTCGGGCATCGCTGTGTCCAAGAAGATCCGCATCGTCCCTCCTTTTCCGCCGTGTCCTTCCGGGATAAAGTTCGACCTGACAGAGCTTCATCCTAGCGGAGGGAGGGCGGGTGGCCAATCGCGTGGAGCGCCTCGGGGAAGCAGTCCGTGCCGTCTTCGCCGGGGAATCCCCCACGGTGGGATCGGCGCTCGCGGTCCTGGGGGAGCGGGGGTTCGGGGCGTTGATCGTCCTGCTGGCGCTCCCCGCGGCCCTGCCCATCCCGGCCGTGGGCTACGCCGTCCCCTTCGGGTTCGGGATCGCCTGTTTGGGGCTCGAGCTCTCGTGGGGACGGAAGGAGCCATGGCTCCCCCGTCGCGTCCTGTCACTACGGCTCCCCCGGGCGGACCCGGACTCCCGGGCCATCAGGTTCTTCGCGTGGCTCGAACGGTGGGTTGGGGAACATGGCCCCCGGATCCGGGGGATGTATCGCCTCATCGCCGGATTGGTCCTCGCATCTATGGGTATCCTGATGATGATCCCCATCCCGGGGACGAACACCCTGCCGGGGGCCTCCGCCTTCGTTATCGGCCTCGGGCTCCTCTACCGCGACGGCCGACTTGTGCTCGCAGGGGCCGTGTTCGGGCTCGGGCTTCTCGCGGCATACGTGGTCGTTGCCCTGGGGATCTCAAGGCTCTTCTCGCCCACGTGATCGACGCGGGTGACGCCCGGGACGCGGGTGGGGTAGGATTCGTATATGTTGGTACTGGGGATCGAGACCGCCGGCGATGTGGGGAGCGTGGCCCTTTGGCACGAGGGGGAGGTCCCGTTCGAGCTCAGGTTTCCCGCGAGGCAGCGTCACGCGGAGCGCCTGGCCCCCGCGGTACGGGCGCTCCTGGGGGAAGCCGGGGTGTCGCCGCGTGGGCTGGGGCTGATCGCCGTGGACGTGGGCCCCGGTTCCTTCACGGGGGTGCGCATCGGGCTCTCCTTCGCCAAAGCGATGGCCCAGGCCCTGGGGGTGCCGTTGGTGGGGGTGCGCCAGACCGAGGCCCTGGGGCTCCCCGTGGCGGGATGGTTTCCCGGGCGGGTGGCGGCCCTCGTCCACGATCGCCGGGACCTTCTGTACTTCGCGTGGATCTTCCCCGGACGGGCGGGCCGAGACGAATCCCTCCCCCTTAGCCGGGCCGTGGAGAAGCTCCGCGAGGTCGAGGGCGAGCTGTGTTTGGTCGGCTCCGGGGCGGTGCGTTTCCGCGGGGAATTAGCGAAGGAGATCCCTGGCGTATATATTTTGGGCGCCGAGTGGTCCTACCCCGGCGCGGGCGTCGTTGCGCGGCTCGGATACGAACGCTTCCGCGACGTGGGGGAGGGTGACCCCAAGGCTATCGAGCCCAATTACGTACAGCCGCCACTGGCCAAGGAGGGAGATTATGGGTAGGCAATGCGAGATCTGCGGCAAAAAGCCTGACTACGGCCATTCCGTTTCCCACTCGGGGCGGAAATCGAGGAGGATCCGCGCCCCGAACCTCCAGCGCGTCCGCGTGATCTACCGGGGACGGCGTCAGCGGATGTGGGTTTGCACGCGATGCCTCAAGGCGGGGAAAGTGCTGAAGGCTTGACAGCTACGCGCTTTCCCGCTATAAATTGAAGTGCAAAAAGGGGGTGAGAGGCGAAAGGGATTCACCGAGATTCCCCAAAGTTTCACCACTTCAAAGGGAGGTGTATATGTGGCGTAAAGGGTTGATTTTCCTCCTGGTATCTTTCGTCGGTTTTTCTGTCCTCGCGCGCACTGGGGCGTGGGTCGATGAGATCGTCTTCTTCTCCGAGCCCAACAACGACAAGGCCATCGAGATGCTGATCGCCGGCGAGGCGGACCTCTACGCGTACGCCATCGCCCGTGCCGACCTCTTCAAGAAGGTCGTCGAGGACCCGAACCTCACCTATGATACCTCTTACGGGCTCTACACCGAGCTGACCTTCAACCCCTAT
>JAJRVI010000040.1 GCA_024277405.1 Fidelibacterota bacterium | reverse complement strand
TGACCCCGAGAGACCATCGGGTATTAGCCCGGGTTTCCCCGGGTTATCCCCGGCGCGGGGGCAGGTTAGCTACGTGTTACTCACCCGTTCGCCGCTCCGTACCCCGGTTCCGTCCCCGAAGGGACTTCACCGAGGCCGATCGCACGACTTGCATGTGTTAGGCGCGCCGCCAGCGTTCGCCCTGAGCCGGGATCATACTCTCTTGATTTAGGTTTTAAGGGAATTGAGGGACCAGCCTATCCCGTCTCCTCCTGTCCACCTGTCAAAGACCGGCCTTCTTCGCGCCCTCGGGCGAGGGCACCCGTATTATATAGGGCCCCTCGGAAACGGTCAAGAATAACCGAGGGCAGGACAATTGTAGCGTCACGGCCGTCCCCCGCAAGGCGGGCCGTATGTGGGAGGAGGGGGTATAGGATGGGGAGGGGAGACAGATTGACCCAGTTTTATTCGGTCTTCCCCTGGTTCGACGACCCGGAGAGCGAACGGGGGAAGGCGTATTTCGAGGTCACGCTGGGCTTCATGGGGAAGCTCCTCGAGCATCCCTGGGTCCAGGAGGCCTGTGCCCGGGGAAGGCTCAAGATCCTGGAGCTCTGCGGGGGAGCCGGGTTCGGTGGGATCGCGTTGGCGAAGCGCCTGCAGGAGAAAGGCGTTGAGGCGGAGCTCGCCCTCACCGACCTGCGGGAGGGAGCCCTGAGGAGGGCCGCGAAGTGGGCGAAGGCAGAATTGGGGAGGGAGATAGAGACCGCGCTCCTTGACGCCCGTGAGGCCCACAAATTGGGCGAAAAATTCGATCTCGTCTTGATGTACGGCCTCTCCACACCTCATTTCGACCCGTGGGACCTGGTGGAGTTCCTCGCCGCGGCGGGCGAGGCCCTGGGGGACGGAGGGATCCTCGTCATCGAGGAGTCCGACCGGCGATACCGGATCTTCCTCACGGCGGGATACAAGTGGGCCCTGGCCGAAGCCGCAGACGAGAGGTTCACCGTGAGCTTCCACACTGGCTACGATCCCTACCGGGGGACGGTAAAGCGCCACTACCTGGACCTCCGTGCCCCGGGCGCACCCGTGGAGATGGAGACCTTCATGTGGGGGCTGGCGGAGGTGGCGGCGTTCGTGTGGTGCTTCTTCGGGGAGGTGGACCTGGTCCAACTCCGGAACGAGCGGCACTTCGTGCTGGGCCGCGGCCCCCGGCGGAGGCTATCCCCGGAGGATCTGAGGAGGCCGGGGCTGTTGCGCAGTGACGGAGGAAGATGAGATGGTCCTGGAGGAAGGATACTTCGATCGCGTGGCGGAGCAGTGGGACAGGATGCGGGCACGGTTCTTCTCCGAGGCGGTGCGGGAGCGCGCGCTGGCCGTGGCCGGGGTACGGCCGGGGTGCCTCGCGGCGGACATCGGGGCCGGGACCGGGTTCATGACCGAGGGGCTCCTGGACCGGGGGCTCCGGGTGGTCGCGATCGAGCCCTCCGCGGCGATGCGCGCCCAAATGGCGCGGAAGTTCGCCGGGGCGGAGGGGCTCGAGCTCCGTGAGGGCACGGCGGAGGCCCTCCCCCTCCCCGACGCCAGCGTGGATTACGCCTTCGCCAACATGTGCCTCCACCACGTGGAGACACCTCCCCGCGCGATCCGGGAGATGGCCCGCGTCCTCCGGCCGGGCGGGACGCTCGTGGTCACGGACCTCGACGAGCACCGGTTCGAGTCCCTCCTCAAGGAACATCACGACCGCTGGCCCGGTTTCAAGCGGGAGGACGTCGCGCGATGGTTCCGGGAGGCCGGGCTGGTGGACGTGCGGGTGGAATGCGCCGGGGAGGATTGCTGCGCGCGGGCGAGCGCGGGCGACATCTACGCCCGGGTGAGCATCTTCGTGGCCTCCGGGAGGAAACCCAAGACCGGATGCCGAGGGATCGCTACTACCTAAGGAGAAGGGCCGCTCCGCCCACCATAACTCCCAGGCCTTCGGTTTCCCGCCGCCGGATTCGACTACGCCCACTTCTACCATGATACCATTTTGGGCTTTTCGGTCGGCATGGGACCGGATGGCGAAGCCGTCCCGGGCGCCGGCCATGCCGCCTGGGAACCGCCGGCGCCCACATGGAACCCGGGTCAGCCAGTGCCCGGACGCCGTCCGACTCGCCCCTATAATGGAGCCCGGAGGAAAATGGGACGGATAGTGAGATTTGGGGTCTCGATGGACGAAGAGCTCCTGGCCCGGTTCGACGGGCTCATCCGGGCCCTGGGGTACGCCAACCGCTCCGAGGCCATCCGGGATCTGGTGCGGGAACGGCTGGTGCGGCACGAATGGGAAGAAGGGGAGGAGGTGGTAGGGGTAATCGTCCTGCTCTACGACCACCACAAGCGGGAACTGACAGATGAGCTCATCGACCTGCAGCACCACCACCATGGACTCGTCATCGCCACCATGCACGTGCACTTGGACCCCGACAATTGCCTCGAGATCTTGGCGGTCCGCGGCCCGGGCCCGGAGGTCCAGCGGCTGGCGGAGCTCCTCCGCAGCCTCAAGGGCGTGAAGCACGGCCAGCTCGCCGCCACCTCCACCGGGCGGAAGCTTCCCTAAGACCGAGTGGGGTCAAGTCTTTACTTTTGACTCAGAGACTCCTGGCCGCGCTCCCGCGGGGGGAGATGTGAAAGGAGAGGCCGGGAATTTCAACCGCAACGGCCTCACCGTGATGGCTTTAGTTCATCGCCGCTAAGATCAAAAGTAAAGACCTGACCCCTAACACATTACATTACAAATCGGGTTCGTGTTCCAGGATTTCAACCTATTCACCCACCTCACCGCCCTGGACAACGTGCGGCTGCCCCATGCAGGTGCTGGAGATGCGGAAGGCGGAGGCCACCAAGCTCGCCCAAGAGGGACTGGCCCGAGTGGGCCTGGCGGACAAGGCGGACGCCTTCCCGGCCCAGCTCTCGGGGGGACAGCAGCAGCGGGTGTCCATCGCACGAGCGCTGGCCATGAACCCGAAGCTGATCCTGTTCGACGAGCCCACCAGCGCTCTGGATCCGGAACTCATCGGCGAGGTACTGGAGGTCATGATCCAGCTGGCCAAGGACGGGATGACCATGATCGTGGTGACCCATGAGATGGGGTTCGCCCGTTCGGTG
>JAJRVI010000039.1 GCA_024277405.1 Fidelibacterota bacterium | reverse complement strand
TCACCGCCCTTCACCGGGCCCTCCACCACGATCTCCAAGTCGAGGTTTTCCCGCATGGCCAGGAAGGTCCCCCGGTCGGTGAGGGTGTAGGCCCCCATGAGGTCCGCCTGCACCAGGGTATCCCCCATGCCCTTCCCGGAGAGGAGGTACCACCGTCCCCCGGGCTCGATCCCCGCCGCCCGCCAGATCTCCCGTTCCTTGAAGTGGGTGCCGGAGTTGTCCCCCCGGGAGAGGAACCGGGCCCCGGCGGCGGCGATGCGGCGGAAGGCTTCGACGGCGGTGGGGGCCCCCTTCACGCCGGCGGGATCCGCGGGCGACCCAACCACCACGAAGTCGTTGAACATCACGTCGCGGCGGTTGATCACCCATCCCTCCGCGAGGTAGCGGTCCTCCAGGGGGCGGGCGTGTACCAGGACGAGGTCCACCACCCCCCGTTTTGCGAGCTCCAACGCCGCTCCCGTCCCCACGGCGATCACCTTCACCCTGGCCCCGAAGAGTTCCTCGAACGCCCGGTTCAGCCGGTCCAGGAGCCCGGTGTCGTAGGTGGAGGTGGTGGTGGCCAGCACCAGCTCCGCCGCGGTCGGGGAGACGCTCAACATCAAGAGAAGACCGCCGAGCAAAAGGAGCTCCCTTAGCACCTCATCCTCCTTCGGGCGGTATCATACCCGAGGAAAGGAGGGCGTTTGAGCGGGGAGCCGCTGCGCAAGCCGGTGCGGATGGTGGACGTGGGGGATAAACCCCCCACCAAGCGGACGGCCCTGGCGATGGGGCGGATCGAGCTCCCGCACGAGGTGATCCGGGATGTGCTCGAGGGGAGGATGGAGAAGGGGGATGTCCTCGCCGTGGCCCAGGTGGCGGGGATCATGGGGGCGAAGCTCACCCCCCAGCTCGTCCCCCTCTGCCATACCCTTCCGGGGCTGGAGGGGGTGGACATCCGGTTCGAGGCCGGGGAGGGGGAGCTCGTGGTCTACGCCGAGGTGCGCTGCACCGGGAAGACCGGGGTGGAGATGGAGGCCATGAGTGCATGCGTCGCGGCCCTCCTCGCGGTCTACGACATGTGCAAGGCCCGGGCCCCGGGGGCGACGATAAGGGAGGTGATGCTCCTGGAGAAGACGGGGGGAAAGAGCGGAAGATGGACGCGGGACGCGTGATCTCGGTAAACGTGAGCGAGGGCAAGGGCACCCCCAAGCGCCCGGTGCCGGAGATCGAGTGCCGGGTAGGGGTGGGGGTGGTGGGAGACGCCCACGCCGGGACCCCGGGGCGGGAGGTGAGCCTGTTGGATGCCGCGGAGATCGAGGCCTTCGAGGCAAAGCACGGGATCGCGGTCCCCCCGGGGGGCTTCGCCGAGAACATCACCACCCGGGGGTTGGACCCCGGGGCGGTGGAGGTGGGCGACGAGCTCGTGGTGGGGGAGGTGCGCCTCGAGGTGACGCAAATCGGGAAGCCCTGCCACGAGGGCTGTGCCATCAGGGAGGCGGTGGGGGAATGCATCATGCCCCGGGTGGGGGTGTTCGCCCGGGTGCTCTCCGGCGGGAGGATAAGGCCCGGCGATCCGGTGCGGCTGGTGAAACGTGATGGGTGAGGAGTGAGTGGCGTAAGGGTGCGTGTCCCGATAGCGGAAGAGGGGCTAAAATGCGGGAGCTATGGGCAACGTAAGGGTGAGGTTCGCGCCGAGTCCCACGGGATATCTCCACGTGGGCGGGGCCAGGACGGCACTGTTCAACTGGCTCTTCGCCCGCCATCACAAGGGGGCGTTCATCCTGCGCATCGAGGACACCGACCGTACCCGGTCCACCGAGGAGGCCATCGACCAGATAAAGGAATCGCTCCGGTGGCTCGGGCTCGACTGGGACGAGTACTACCGCCAGACCGACCGGATCGACCGCCACCGCGGGGTGGCCCAATTCCTTTTGGAGAAGGGAGTAGCCTACGAAAGCGAGGGGGCCATCTGGTTCCGGGTGCCGCGGTCGGGTAGCACGGTGGTGGAGGACCTGATCCTCGGGCGGGTGGAGTTCTCCAACTCCGAGTTCAAGGATTTCGTGATCCTGCGGTCCGACGGGACCCCGACCTACAACTTCGCCTGTGTGGTGGACGACCACGACATGGGGATGACCCACGTCATCCGCGGCGACGAGCACATGAACAACACCCCGAAACAGCTCTGGATCTACGGGGCGCTGGGATGGGAGCCCCCAGCGTTCGCCCATATCCCCCTCATCCTGGGGCCGGACCGCACCAAGCTCTCCAAGCGCCACGGGGCCGTCTCGGTATTGGAGTACCGGCGGCGGGGGTTCCTGCCCGAGGCGCTGGTGAACTTCCTCGCGCGGCTCGGTTGGTCCCATGGGGACCAGGAGATCTTCTCGCGGGAGGAGCTCATCCGCTACTTCGACCTGGATGGGGTAGGGACCTCGGCCGCGGTGTTCGACGAGGCGAAGCTCCTCTGGTTGAACCACGAGTGGCTCAAGCGCACAGATCTTGATAAGCTGGCGGATCTTTTAGCGGAGTACATCGTGCAGGAAGGCATCGCCACCCGGGAGGAGGTAGAAGCCCTGGGGCGTTCCAGGCTCAGGCGGGCCGCGGGGCTTCTGCGGGAGCGGAACAAGACCCTGGTCGATATGGCACGCGCGGCCCGGTTCCTCTTCCCCCGACCGCTCCCCTTGCCCCCGGAGGCCGGGGAGATCCTGCGACCGGAGCTCGCGGCCCCCCTGGAGCGCATCGCCGCCGCCCTGGAAGCGCTGGACGATTTCTCTCCCGAGACGGTGGAAAGGGCGATCCGGGAGGTCCTGGCGGAGCTCGGTCTCCCCTTGAAAGCGGTCGCGCAAGCGGTCAGGGTTGTCGTCACCGGTCGCACCGTATCGCCGGGGCTCTTCGACGTCATCTCCCTCGCGGGGAAGGAGAACGTGGTCCGTCGCCTCCGCACGGCTTCCCGGGAGCTTCAGGACCGCGTAAAATAGGCCCACTAAACTTAAAGAATTTTTTAAGAAAGGGGACCGATATGCGCAGATTTCTTCCGGTGTGGGGCCTCATCATCGCGCTCCTCCTCGCTCTCCCCCTCCGCGCCGAAGGGCTGAAGGTCGCGCTCGCGCCGGCGTCCGCGCCCCAGCTCGGGGAGTGGGCCTCGGGAAAGCTGGCGTTCAGGCTATATCCCTCCCTGGAACGCCCCCTGAAGCGGGAGGGACCGGAACCCGCCATGTCCCTCTTCGGGATCCTCACCCTCGGGGGGGTTGAATACCCCTTGATGTTCGCCGTCCTCACCGACAACACCCCCTACCTCGCGGTGGACTTCGACCGCGACGGTGTCCTCACGGCCGCGGAGGGGAGCCGGGGAACGCCCCTCACGGAGTCGGAGTGGTTTTGGCACCTGCGGTTCACGGTCCACGATCGCCCCTATGAGGTTTCGGTGATCTGGCCCGAGGGCCGGGGCTTCCTCTTCCTGGTGGGACAGACCCCGATGAAGGGGGAGTTCGAATTGGACGGCATAGAACGGGCCATCGTCCTCATCGACGCCAACGTAAACGGGAATTACAACGATGACGTCGATCTCTACGTGGTCGATGTCGACGGGGATGGCGTCTTGCACGGCGAGCCCGGGGGACACGAGCTCTTCGCCCTCACCGAACCCTTCACCGTGGGCGACCGCTCCTTCAAGTTGGCCGATGTGGCACCGGACGGGAGCTCGGTGGCGCTCGTCCCCACCGCGTACGTGCCCCCGAAGGTCCCCCTGTATATCGGGGCCCCGGCGCCGGAGTTCTCCTTCGTGGACCTCAAGGGCCGCGAGGTCTCCCTGAAGGAATTGAGGGGGAAGGTGGTCCTGCTCGACTTCTGGGCGAGCTGGTGCTTGCCGTGTGTGGTCGCCACCCCGAAGATGAAGGCCATCTACCAGGACTACCACGGGAGAGGCCTCGAGATCGTCGGGATAAACCTCGATATCTCCCGCGAGCAGGCCGAGGCGTTCATCGATCACTTCGAGCTCCCCTGGCCGCAGTATTGGGACGGGAAGGGATACGACGGGGAGCTCGTCCGCCTCTTCCGGGTGGAGGCGATCCCCACCCTCTACCTCATCGACCGGGAGGGGAGGATCCGGGGCAAATGGCTCGGCCTCGCCGAGGAGGAGGTGAGGCAGGCGATCGAGGAACTCCTGGGGCCGGAGGCAACCTCGGACGGGCCTCCCCCGGAGGGGATGGCCGGGCCGGCGGAGGGGGAGGACACGGGGGCCTCCCCCGGTCCCATCCTCTCGCTCGAGGTCCCTTCACGGGTGGAGCTCCGGCCCGCGGATCCCACGGTCTTTGTCGTCGGCGTGAAAAACACATCCCCGTACGAGGCCGAGGATCTGTCCATCGGCCTCGCGGATCCCCCACCCGGGATTCGTTCGGAAACGATCACCGTGGCCTCGCTCCCGCCCGGGGAGGAGATATCCGTGCGGGTACCCCTTATCCCCTCCGGAACCCCTGCCGCCGGGAGGTATCCGACCGCGGTGGAGGTGAAATACAAATTCTGCGTGGACGAAGGGGCCTGTTTCAAGTTCGCCCAGCGGGCGGCGGTCCTCCTCGTGATGGGGACGTCGACGATGGCCGGGAGCCCCCTGGAGGCTCATGAGCCTGGAACGGGAGCCGGTTCCGCGTGGTGGCTCGTCGCCATCGGGGTCCTCCTCGTCCTCGCGGTGACCCTCATCCTCGGACAGTGAATGGAAAGGTACCTCTTCCTTGGGGCCCTTCAGGGCATCACCGAATTCCTCCCCGTAAGTAGCTCCGCCCACCTCGTCCTCGCCCAAGCCATCCTGGGGATGGACGCCCCGGGAGTTGTGCTCGAGGCCGTTCTGCATCTCGGGACGCTCCTGGCGGTTCTCATCTACTTCCGCCGGGATATCCTCCTGCTCCTCCAACGCGTCGTGCGGGGCGACCCCGGAGGCCTGCGATATCTAGGCCTCTTGGCGGTCGCCACCGTCCCCATCGTCTTGGCCGGGCTTCTCCTGCGGGATCCCATAGAGAGGGCCTTCTCCTCCACCCGCATCGCCGGGGGGCTCCTCCTCGCCACGGGGACGCTCCTTTTGCTCGCCGACCGCAAGCTGAACACGGGGACGCCACGGCCCCTCGATTTCCCGCGGGCCGCGGGCATAGGGGGCGCACAAGCCCTCGCCCTTCTGCCCGGGATATCGCGGTCGGGGGTCACCATCGCCGCGGGGATCATCCTCGGCCTCGGGGTGGGCGAAGCGGTGCGATTCTCGTTCTTCCTCGCCATCCCCGCCATCGCGGGCGGCGGCCTGATCTCCATCCTGGACGCCCTGGCCACGGGCCTCCAGCCGCAGGAATGGTGGGGGCTCGCCATCGGAGGGACGACGGCCCTGGCGAGCGGGCTCCTCGCGATCAAATTCCTGCTGGCCGTCCTCGGCCGAGGGAAACTTTGGCCGTTCGGCCTTTACTGCCTCACGGTGGGAACGCTAGCCCTTATCCTCTTGCGGTAACTTCGATCTCCTTCAAGGTCCCCACCACGCAGTCCGCCGCGGAAAGCGTCTCAGCGGTGCCTCTGCCCGTGAGGACCCCAATGACGGACCCACACCCAGCTCGCTTGCCGGCGAGGACGTCCTCGGGGGAGTCCCCCACCGTCACCGTCTCGGGAGCGGCGACCCCGAGGAGCGCACACGCCAAGAGGATCCCGTCCGGGGTCGGTTTGGGAGCACGGAAGGCATCCAATCCCACCACCACGTCCACCAGGCCCTCGAGTCCCGCAAAACGAAGGTGCAATTCCGCCGGCCGGGTGGAGTCGTGGGTCACCACGCCCACCCCGCCGCCCGCGCCCTTTATCGCCTCGAGCAGCGCCCGCGCTCCCGGGAGAAGCCGCACGTGCTCCTCCCAGGGAAACTCGGCGTCCACCTCCGCGAACAGTTCCTGCACCCGGGCCAGAAGTTCCCGATAGGGTAAGCCGAGGGCCCCGGCGAGCAACCGGGCGGTGAGCTCCTCCACCTCACGCCGTGGGAGGTGGAGCGCACCGTTGGGATGCGGTTCCCTTTTCAAGGGATCGACCCCCATGGCCGTCAACAGCTCGTCCCGGAGGGACGTGGGGAGCCGGTAGTACCGGGAGAGGAGTTCCACCCGGGCCTCCATCAGCGCGATCCAGTGAGAAAAGGAAAGGAGGGTACCGTCCTTATCGAACACGAACGCTCTGGCCCGTACACGCGTGCTACACGCCCTAACCCACATCATATGGTAATGGTATGCGATCCTCGTTCACATCTCCTCCGAAGACAGGTGACAAATGTCCCCTCGAGGACAGCTTGACCATTGCATTGTAAGTTTTTATAGTGGCAACAACCCTGTAAAAGGGCGAACCCGTCGCAAGGCGGGGGTGCAAAGCCACGGGCCCTGCGGAGCAAAGGGTAACCGGGCTGCCAGGGTAAGGATCTGGCAGCCCGGTTTTCTTTTGGGCCCAAGAAAGGGAGGTGGTGAAATGCAGGTCACGTTGTACTTCTCAGAGGAAGACGAATACCTCATTCGGCTGGTGGATGAGAAGGCACGCAGGGAAAGACGTTCCCGCTCCTCCGTTGTCCTCTCGATACTGGAGGAATTTTTCGAAAAGGATAAACGGATAGGCGAGATCCTCATAGATCTCAGGGTGGTGAGCCCCCAACAGGTCGAAGAAGCCCTGAAATTGCAGAAGAACGGGACCAAAAAGCCCCTTGGAGAAATTCTGGTGGAACAGGGCTTTGTGGACAAAAAGTACGTCGAACGCGCTTTGGAAATCCAAAGCCGTTTCCGATGATTCTTGATTTAAAACAGGTAGGTTATCATGAAACAGTTTTCTGAAAATGGAACCGAAGGAATTTCTGAAAGAGAGCAGATAGGGGTGGATAAAAATGATTTCTTTTTGAAAAGAACACAAAGACTAGCTCTATTAAACCTAGTTTGGATTATTTTTACACTATTTTCTTTCATTCCGACGTGGAGCGCATCGGTTCAGCCAACCTTATGGGAAACCCCGGGAAACGTAAGTTGTGATGATGTCTGCAGTGGTTGTTGGACCGAGTTAAAGATAGATCCTCCACAGCAAGGTACTTTCACCGATGGCACGTTGACGGTCGAAATCTACGGCGCTCAATACGAAGGCAACGAAATGAAATCGTTCAGCTGGAGATCAAACCTCCCCATTAGTGCTGTTATCGTAAAAGCTCAATACACGTACGTATATGATTACCGCCCCTCCAAAAGCACAGGGGATACCGATCTAACGGCACCCGATTACAAAGGAATCAGTCACATATCATTCTGCTACAAAATTTCCTGTTCCTGCGATCCTTGCCCGGTGGCCAACGACGACTACGTCACCACCAATGAGGACACCTCGGTGACAATCGACGTTTTGGCCAACGACACCGGTGATTCGCTGGTGGTGTCCTCCGTGACCCAGCCCAGTCATGGGACAGTCGAAATTAACGCTGATAACACCGTGACCTACACCCCGGCCCCCAACTACTGTGGAAACGATTCGTTTACCTACACCATCTCCGATTCCGACGGCTGCTGCAGTTGCGATCAAGGAGGCGGCTGCGGAGGCTGCGGCCAGGGCGTAGGATGCGATTGCTGTGACCAAGGTGGGCAAAATTGTCAATGTGGCGGTTGCGACCTCGATAACGCCACGGCCACGGTGTATATCACCGTGACCTGCGTCAACGACGCGCCGGTGGCGGTGGATGACGCCGCTTCCACCCCCGAGGACACCCCCGTGGCGATCGATGTTTTGGCCAACGACTACGACGTGGACG
>JAJRVI010000038.1 GCA_024277405.1 Fidelibacterota bacterium | reverse complement strand
GTGTCGGTGCACCACGGGGGAGGCGTGGGCATCGGGAAATCCATCCACGCGGGGATGGTGATCGTGGCCGACGGGACGCGGGAGGCGGACCGGCGGCTGGAACGGGTCCTCACCGTGGACCCCGGTCTGGGGGTTGCCCGTCACGCCGACGCGGGGTACGAGAAGGCGATCCGGGTGGCCAGGGAGCGCGGCGTACGCGTTCCCAAAATCGAATATGATAACTGAATGATTTTTTATTAGATTTCCTGAAAGTACCACACGAACCTATGTACCAATTGAAGCCCGCTTTACTTTATTGAGGAACGGGCACATCATCCTCCGTGGAACCGCCGCCGAGCTCCGCGAGAACCCTGAGGTAAGGGCCGCCTATCTCGGCCTGTAGGGATCCAACGTTCGAAACGCCGGGACGAAGCGGTGCTCCAACGAGCTATTCCAGGAGGGCGACACGCGCGGCCTCCACCACCCTCGCGATGGCGTCCCGAAGGCGGGGGACGTGCAGGGTGCAGCCCGCGGCCCGGGGATGCCCGCCCCCTCCCAAGGCCCGGGCGATCCGGCTGACGTCCACATAGGCCTTGGACCGGAGGCTCACGTGCACCTCGCCCTCGGGCCACTCGGTGAAGAGGATCGCCACCTCCACCCCGTGGAGCGCCCGGATCTCCCCCACGAAGCCTTCGGTCTCTTCCTCCCCGCATCCCGCCCGCCGGAGCATCTCCGCGGAGACGTAGGCGTAGGCGAGCTTCCCCCCCGCCTCGAGCCGTAACGTCCGGAACATGTCCACGAGGAGGCGGATGGTCTTGGGGGTGCGGTGCTCGAGGACCGCCGAGGCGATCGGTTGGATCCGGGCCCCGTGTCGTGCGAGCTCGGCGGCGACGGCGAAGGTGCGGTCGTCCACCGTGGCGTATTTGAAGAACCCGGTATCGGTGGCAATCCCGAGGAGGATGACCTCGGCGAGCTCCCGGTCATAGGGCACGAGGCGCTTCCCGATCTCGTGAACGATCATCGCGGTGGCGGCGTAATTCGGGAGACAGAGGTTGAGGGCCCCGAATCCGGTGTTGGTCACGTGATGGTCCAGCACCACGTCCGGCTCCCGGCCTGGGAGGAGCTGGGCGGCCTCCCCGATACGGGAGATGTCCGAGGCATCGAGCACCACAGCGGTATCGAATCCCTTTCCCCGCAGTTCCGCCACGCTCCGGATGATCCGGGTCCCCTGGATCTCCCGGTAGAACCAGGGGATGTGGTCGGGGATACATCCCTCGGCCGCGATCCCGAGCTTCCGGAGGATGAGGGTCAGCGCTGCCACCGAACCGATGGCGTCCCCATCCGGGCGGATGTGGCCCACCACCAAGGCGCGGTTCGCCTCCCTGAGGCGTGTGATGACCTGGTCAAGGCTCGCTTTCATCTCTTCCCTTGGGCCAGGGGAGCCCCGGGGCTGGGTTCGGGGAAAACTCGGATCTGAGGATCCCCATGAGGATAACGTCGTGGAATTTCCCATCCCGGAATAGGGCTTGACGCCGCACGCCTTCGCGTTTGAAACCGGCCTTTTCGTAGCAGCGGAGGGCCCGAAGGTTGAAGGAGAACACCTCCAGTTCCACCCGGTTCAAGCCGAGCTCGAGGAAAGCGTAGCGGAGCATCGTCCGCACCGCCTCGGCCCCGTATCCTTGGCCCCAATATGATTTCTCCCCGATAACGATTCCCAGGGTCGCGGCGCGGTTCTTCCAGTCGATCCTATGCAGGCCCACGTTTCCGATGTGAACCCAGCCATCGCCTTCCTTCACCTCGATGGCGAGGACCATATCGTCCCGGCGGGAAAGGAGGGACTCCACCCACCTTTCCTCCTCCGCCCGGGAGAGGGGCCGGAACATGGTGAGATGGCGCCTGATCTCGGGGTCATTGAACCACCGGAGGAACCGGGGGATATCGTCCCGCTCTATCGCCCTCAGCCTCACCCTTTCCCCGTAGATCATCCCCTAAATCTTCCGGGTCCCGGGTCACCGATCCCTGTTCACGGCCTTTATGTGGCGGGCGGCGAGGAGCCCGGTGACGGCGGCGAACACGATCCCGCGGGAGTGGCCCGAGGCATCCCCGGCCACATAGAACCCCGGGAGATCGGTTTCCATGCCTTTTTTCACGCGGTACCGGGTATCGTAGAACTTGATCTCGGGGGCGTAGATCAAGGTACCGTCGGCGGCGAGGCCGGGGATGATCCGGTCCAGCCTCTCTATGGCCTCCACGATATCCATCACCACCCGATGGGGTAGGGCCATGGAGATATCGCCGGGAGTGTGATCGGCGAGCGTGGGCTCGATGGGGACCCGGCGGAGCCGCTCGGGGGTGGAACGGCGGCCCTTCTTCAGGTCCTTGAGGCGCTGGAGGATGGGGCGCCCACCCCCAATGGTGGTGGCCAGTTTGGCGATGGCGCGTCCGTACTCGGTGGTGTCCTCCACCGGGTCGGTGAGCTCGATGTGTACCAATAGGGCGAAATTGGTGTTTTCCGTTTTCTTATCGTTCTCGGCGTGACCGTTTACGAGCACGAACTCTTCGTAGTCCTCTTTGACCACGAACCCACGGGGATTGGTACAGAAGGTGCGCACCATGTCGTCGTAGGTGGAGGTGCGCATGCGGAACTTGGCGTCATACATCACCCGCTCGATGGGTTCGTAAAGCTCCGCGGGGAACTCGACGCGTACCCCCACGTCCAGCGGACCGAACTCCGGTCCCACCCCGAGCTCCCGGGCCACTTCCCGTAGCCAGTACGCCCCCACCCTCCCCGGGGCGGCGATCACGTAGGAGGCCTCCACCGCGAGGTCGTTCCCGCGCAGGATGTAACCCCGGCCCGTGCGCTCTATCCTCTCCACCTTTGTGCCCAGCCGGAAATCCACCCCGCGCGCGATGAGGTCCCGGTAAAAGTTGTCTATTACCTCGCGGATGCGGGAGGTGCCGATGTGGCGCTGGCGCCCGGCGATGAACTCGATCCCCGCCTCGGCCGCCCTTTTCTTGAGGGAAGCCAGGGACATTCGGTCCTCGCCCGAATAGTGTGGGGGCGCGCCATAGCGGGTGAAGGCCTCGTCCACCTCCTCGATAAGGCTCTCCAGTTCGGCGGGGCTACAGCCGATGGCCGCGGGGTCGCCTCCGATCCGCGGGGTGAGGTTCAACTTCCCGTCGGAAAAGGTCCCGGCTCCCCCGACACCGCACGTGATGCTGGTCCGCTTTCGGGGATCGAGCCCCTTGTCGATGACGATGGTCCGGAAGCCCCCCTCCACGAGCTCGAGGGCCGCGAACAGGCCCGCTGGGCCCGCCCCCACTATGGCCACGTCGTATTTCACGCCGTTCTCCCCTTCACGTCCCCGAAGGATCTCCGCAGGGCCTACAATGTTAGCTGCAAAAGGGGGATATGCCCACCCCGGTTTTCCTCCCGCCTGGGCGAAGAGGTTCCCTCGGGGGAAACCCGTTGGCCTCGAAATTATCCGGCCGTTCACGTCCCCTGTGGCGAC
Source organism: Fidelibacterota bacterium (assembly GCA_024277405.1). Lineage (GTDB taxonomy): Bacteria > Bipolaricaulota > Bipolaricaulia > Bipolaricaulales > Bipolaricaulaceae > UBA3571. Next base: position 3,218 of record JAJRVI010000038.1, on the reverse strand, counting down.
GATGGCGAGCGGGGAGCTCTTCGCGAACGCGCCCCCGGGGCATCGGGTGAGGTGTTCCAGCCCCTCCAGGACCCCCGCGGCGGGCGCTTTACCTCTGGAGCAACTCACTGCCCTTCGGTAACACTTCCAATGAGGCACATCCGCCCTTGACGGCGATCGGGTAGTGTCATATATATAGAGTTGCGCCGCGCGGATAGCGCGGTGTTTTTTTACCCGTTTGCCCCTGTGTCCCCGGTTCTCCTTATAATCTCCGGTGGAGATGGAGATGGCGCGAGGAGGTTATCTTTGGCGTAAATAGGGCTTCCAGTCCCTCCGCCTCAGCGCCCGCTGTTTCTCATCCTCGCGATCAAGGGAGGTGACCCATGCGTATCTTTTCCGGGATACAGCCGACGGGGACCCTGCACCTAGGCAATTACTTCGGGGCGATAAAGCAGTGGGTGGAGCTCCAAGAAGGGAATGAGTGCATTTACTGCATCGTGGATTACCATGCACTCACTAACGAGGAGATGGTTCCCCAGGAGATGCGGAAGGCCAGGGAGTCGCTGGCCATGGACCTCCTCGCTTGTGGCATCGATCCCGAGAAGTCGATCCTCTTTGTGCAGTCGGATGTCCCCGAACATACGGAGCTTTGTTGGATCCTGGGATGCGTGACCTCCTTCGGAGACCTCACCAGGATGACGCAATTTAAACAGAAGGCGCGGGAACAAGAATTCGTGAACGCGGGACTCTTTTACTACCCCGTCCTCCAGGCGGCCGACATCCTGCTGTACCTCGCCGATCACGTTCCCGTGGGGGAGGATCAACTGCAGCACCTCGAGCTCTCCCGCCGTATCGCTCGCCGCTTCAACCACCGCTTCGGGGAACTTTTTCCCGAGCCTCAACCCATCCTCTCCAAGGGGGCCCGCATCATGTCCTTGGCCGACCCCTCGCGCAAGATGAGCAAGTCCTACGGGCCGGAACACTACATCGGTCTCATGGAAGACGAGAGCTCGATCTACCGGAAGATCCGGTCCGCTGTCACCGATATGGGATTGCGTCCGGGACAGGAGATGTCGCCCGGCGTTGCCAACCTGTTCTTGCTCCTGGAACTCGTGGCCCCGAACGAATTGGTGGAGGATTTTCGCGAGAAGCACAGGGCCGGCAAGCTCCTCTACAAGGATCTAAAGGAGACGCTTTACAAGCACCTCATGGAGTTCCTCGCCCCGATCCGGGAGCGGCGCCGGGAACTCGAGGAACGGGGCGAGATCCGCGACATCCTCGCCGCCGGGGCGGAGCGTGCCCGGGTGATCGCGCGGGAGGTGATCGGCGAGGTACGGGAGCGGGTGGGGCTTTCGTGACATCTACCGGGGCCCGCCTAAGGGGAACCGACCGATGCCGGTCCACAAGGCCCGCAGCTTCCTGGAGCCCAGGAACGGGGAGTAAACGAGGAATCCGAGCGCCACCCCGCTGAATACACGGCCGAACTCCGGGAGCTTCGTTCCCACCGAGATGTCGAAGGCCCACACCACACCGGCCATGACCCCTGTTCCCATGGCGATCCGGAGGAGCCCCTTTCCGGGGAGCCACCCCGACACCCTTTTCCACAAAAGGGTTCCCGCGAAGATACCTCCTGCACACCCGGAGATCCCCGTGGCCACCGCGAGTCCGAACACGCCCCAGATCCCCACCAGGGCGAGGTCCAGGGCCACGTTGATCGCGGCGGAAATCCCGAGGACGAAGGGCGGGACCCGGAGGAGGCCCAACGCGTGGAAGGCCCGGGTGAACAGGTGTATCAGGGCGTAGCCCCAGAGCCCCACGAGATATCCCGCTAACGCCCCGTATGTCCCCTCCACCGCCACCTCGCCGAAGGCCCCGTGTCCGAAGAGGAACGCCACGATCGGCCGACCCAAGACCAATAGCCCCGCCATGGCGGGCAAGACCCATCCGAGGACCGTCTCCACCCCCTCCGCGAGGCCCCGACGCAACGAGGCCGTGTCCGCGCGCAGGGCGGCTCGGGAGAGCCGGGGGAGGATCGCCATCCCCACTGAAGCGGCGATAACTCCCATGGGAAGCTGAAAGAGACGCATCGCATATTGGAGTACCGAGATGGAACCCGGGGGCAGGCCGGAAGCGAGGCGGTTGTCCACGAGGGCGTTCACTTCGGCGAGGAGGAGCCCGGCGAAGGCGGGAATCAGCCTCTTCCCCACCTCCAGCAGCCCGGGGTGCCACGGCTTCCCCAGCTTCAGGTCTCCCCACAGGGGAAGGGCGAGGACGAGGGTCTGGAGGAAGGCCCCCCCTAGAACCCCCAGGGCCAGAGAGAGGGCGGGCTCGGCGACACGGATCGAGAGGGCGGCGCCGACGATGGCCCCGAGGCTGAACAGTGCGGGGGAGACGGAGGGGAGGAAGAAGCGCCCCTTCACGTTGAGGAGCCCGCCGAACAGTGACGCAAGGCCCACGAACCCCAGGAAGGGGAAGAGGACCCGCGCGAGGCGGGCGGCGAGGGAGAGCCGTCCCGGGGGGAATCCGCCGGCCAGTATGGGCATGAACTTCGGCGCGAGGTAGCTCCCCAAAAGGCACATGAGGGGGAAGGCGATCAGGGCCACAGTGAAGGCGGCCCGGAGGAACTCCTCGCCCCGCCCCTCCCGCTCTTCCCTGAGGTATGTGGGCACGAACGCGATGGCGATGCCCCCCTCGCCGAGGAGCCGTCTGAGGATATTGGGGACGAGGAACGCTACCCAGAACGCGTCGAGACCGCCGGTGGCCCCGAAAAAATGGGCCAAGGCCACCTCCCGGGCCAGGCCGAACACGCGGGAGACCGCGGTGCCCAGCGCGGCCCGGAAGGCATCCCCCCGGAGGGACATTCAGTCGATGGGCTCCACTTTCACCTTCAGGGTCGCCCCGATGTCCTCGTATAGTTTCACCTGGACCTCGTATTCGCCCAAGAGCTCGATGGGTTCCATCACGATCTTGGACGGTTCTATCTTCACCCCGAATCTCTCCTCGATCTCCTTGGCCACGTCGTGGGGCCGTACGGCGGCGTATAGCTTGTCCACGTCGTGTACCTTCCGGCCGAAGACGAGTTCCGCCCCCTGAAGTTTTGCCGCCAGCGCCTGGGCCCGGGTACGCCGGTCGGCGAGCTCCATTTCGTACTGTTCCCGGAGCTTGCGGAAGCGCTCGACGTTGTGGGGCGTGGGGAGGACGGCAAGCTTCCTGGGGAGGAGGTAGTTGCGGGCATAGCC